>JBAZWU010000010.1:78901-96119 GCA_041660185.1 Elusimicrobiota bacterium
TCCTTCTGATGCGCTTTTTTTGATGAGAACCCCCGGTTCCATACCGATGAGGTCACCGACGGTCCTCGCCGAGGATTGTTCGAAGTCCTTGGATTCGATCACATCAATATTGGTGGGAGCGTCGGAAACAGGAAGGTTACTGCGGTTGAGCGAAAGAAAGACATCGCTCGAATAGGACGGAACAGCCCCCAGCAACAACACGGCAACGGCAATGAACGATTTCATGGTGCGATCTCCTTGGCCCTCCCCAGAGGGCAATGGCTTTCACTCGATCTCGGTCTCCTGACTTCCCTTCACCCCTCCGTCGAACCTTCCCAACCGCCAGATACGCTGGCGACCAGTGGTTGAATTCGACATTGGTCCGGGTTACAGTCGCTGGGCGGCACCGGATTCACACCGGTTTCCCAAAAAGATCGTAGCGTTACAACTCTGTTTTCAGTGTGTTTTCCTCTAATGCAGGCAGAGTCCATCGACAAGTCAACGTACAAAGCGATCCGATCAGCATCAACACGACAACCGATGTTTGAACCGGATGAGCCTGGTGCGCCAGAATTCGCTGCAGAACGTCATACAGTTTTCCACCGAGAGCGTTTGAGCCGTACATGGCGATATCAAAAAAGGATAGAAACACGGCGTACGCGGTCGCTTCCGCATCCTTCGGACAGGTGCGTGCGACCAGATCCAGAAGGGCCAGCCGGAAGAATACGCTAAAAAACCCATAGAGCGTTTCAATCACAGTGACGGAAACCGGTCCCCAGTAGAACAAGTAAGACAGGCTGACCAGGGCCATCACGATGGGCCCGCGGGAAACCCAGACACGAACGTCATGGCTCTGACAAAATTTCCAGAACACCGCCGCCCCCACAAGGCCGGCGAGTGACCCCACCGTCATCAGGGACCCGATCCATTGAGGATTCAGTCGCAAAACATTGCTCTGGTAATAAAACTGGACCGTGCCGAGAAACGGATAAAAATTCCATAACACGATGGTCAGGCTGAGCATCCAGAATTTTTTCGTCCGGATAAATCCCCAGAATTGAAAGGGGTCTCTGGGCCGCGAACGGGAAGGTCCCTCCTCGTGAATCATGAACGACGAAGCAAAAATGGCCAAAGGCAATATCCCGGCGATTGCAAAAATCCATGAGTACGCCAGATGGCTTGTCATCCAACCGCTGCCGTAACCACTGAGAATGACGCTCGCGTAAAGCGCTCCGATCTGAAGGGCCTGATACGGTCCCGTTAAGCGGCGCGCCTGGCCGTCTTCGACCAGCAGCCCGTCGCAAGCCGCATCGGCAAAAGCCAGGGCCAGGCAGGCCCCCATCATCGGATACAGGAGGCCGGCGTAGCGGTAATGGGTCTGAAAGGCCAACACCCCAAAAGCCAATGACGCGGCCAGCGAACCGATCATCAGGTGCGGTCTCCGGCGATACCCACCGATCGGAACGAAATCAGACATCCATCCATACACGGGTTTCAGCAGCAGCGGCAATGTCATCCAGGCGATAAACCCGGACGTCTGCCCGGGTGTCAGATGGAGACGATCTTTGAGAACATAATTCAGCGGTTCATAAACAATGCCGATGCATCCTTGAACAAAATAATTGATTAAAAAAAAGGAATAACGACTTCGCGTGGAATCTCTCACAGCCCTTGTCCTATCCAACGAATGCTCAAGACCGCCAGCGACAGAACCTCCACGAGTTCACTGCAGGCTCCCAGCGTATCGCCGGTCATTCCGCCGATGCAACGCTCCGTATAGCGGCGAAAGACCCACGTGAAAAGGGCTACCACGGCCATCACGAGAAGCCCTTTCCAACGGAACAACGCGAAGGCGATCCCCGCACAGAGAAACGTGGCCATTCGAAGCGTCCACGGGTCCACCTGTCCGATATAAGGGAAAGCGGTTCCACCTTCGGACCGGGCATAGGTGGAACGGGCACAAAGCCAGACCATCGACCATCGTCCAAGAGTCGGCAAGAGAACCAGGGCCGGAATGGCTCGCGCAGAATCGAGTCCAGACAGGAGAGCGCCTTTCATCGCGAGCAAGCCAAAAACCCCCACGATCGCCATGGCTCCCGAATGGCTGTCTTTCATGATAGCCAGGATTTTCTCGCGGGAGCGATTCCCGTAAAACCCGTCGCACATATCCGCGAAACCGTCGAGATGGAGTGCTCCCGAGAAAAGAATCAGGCCCGTCATGCCGCAGACCGTCGCAACCATCGGAGTGAAAAGCTTCAGCCCCGCCCAGAAGAGAACCGCGCTAAGCCCCCCCAGAACAGCGCCGATTAGCGGATAGTAACGCATCGACCGGACCAGATCATCATCCCGCACAGTCCCGGAGATCCGGATCGGGAAGATACTGAGGAACTGAAATGCCAGGAGAAGTCGGGTCATTTTTTTTCAGACACACTCGCTTCCTGAAAGGTGGCCATTTCGTTAAAGACAGCGCAGGCCGCGTCGAGAAGCGGCATGGCCAGGGCAGCGCCGGTGCCTTCTCCGAGACGCATCTGGAAGTCGAGCAACGGAACAAGCGCCAGCTCCCGAAGGATCCGCTGATGCCCGCACTCGACGGATAAATGCGCCATGGCCAGATAATCCCGTACGGGTTTATTCGGAGCGAGACGACAGGCCACCAGCGCCGCCGCCCCGGAGATGAATCCATCCACGATCACCGGCGTTTTCGCGGCGGCCCCGGCCAGGATCACGCCGGCCAGTCCAGCGATTTCAAATCCGCCCACCCGCGCCAGAGCGGCCAGCGGGTCGCCTCCATCCACACGGTTCACGTCCAGCGCCTGACGGATAACGCTCACCTTGCGACGAAAGGTCTCCTCATCGATTCCCGTTCCCCTGCCGGTGACCTCCTCGACAGGCGAACCGGTCAGAGCAGCCACCAACGCGCTGGCGGCGGTCGTGTTGGCAATCCCCATATCCCCGGTTGCGAAAAGAGCGGCTCCCCGTTCCTTTTCAGACAGTGCCAGCCGGGCTCCCGCCAGAATGGCCTTAACAGCCTGCGCTTCGGTCATCGCGGGGCCCTTCGCCAGATTGGCGGTCCCAAACCCGATCTTGCACGAAACAAGCTCCTTCTGATCGCTGAAATCCGCCGCCACGCCGAAGTCGGCGACGACGACCTCCGCTCCGGCCTGACGCGCCAGAACATTGATCGCGGCGCCGCCGCGAAGAAAATTGCGAACCATCTCCGGAGTTACGGCCGCCGGGAAAGCGCTGACTCCTTCCTCGGCCACCCCGTGGTCGGCGGCAAAAATGAATATCACTTTGCGGGACACCCGCGGACGGGACTGTCGGGTGACTCCCGCGAGCCATCGGGCGAGTTCTTCCAGACGCCCGAGACTTCCCTGCGGCTTGCTCAGCGAATCGAGCCTCTCCTGCGCCCGATCCATGGCGCCCCGATCGAGCGGCTCGATCGAGTCGATTATCTTTTTGAGTTCAGCGTTCATTCTTGTTCCCCTTTAACAATACCGGGATGCCCGACACCATGAGATAAACCTGATTCGCGTATCGGGCCACAATCTGATTCGCGCGGCCCGCATAGTCTCGGAACGTTCGTCCCATATCCGTCATGGGGACAAGCCCGCAACCCACTTCATTGGACACAATCAGGGTGGTCCTCGGTGATGACGCCGCGGCTTGACAGAGTTTTTTGACCCTGGCGCAGATCCGGGATTCCCCTTCCCCCTGCATCAACCGTCCGGAGACATAGAGGGTCAAACAATCGATCAGCAGAACCTCCGTGCGGCGATCCACTTTGGAATATAGTCCGGCAAGGTCAATCTGATTCTCAAGCGTCTTCCAGTATTTGGGCCGATCTTGGCGGTGCCACTTAATCCGCCGACGCAGTTCGCCGTCCGTGGTGGGCAGGCAGGTCGCCACGAAAACAACTCGCCGGCTCAGCCGCCGGGCCAGATCCACCGCATAGCGGCTCTTGCCGCTCCGGCTTCCCCCCGTAATGTAAATCAGCATGGATGAATCCATTTCACCGTTCGCCCCTGAATCATTCGGATCGAACCGGGGGGCTGGATATGCTTCAAAAATTCTTTATTCGGAAGTTTGAGACGTTCGAGAACAATGGAGGATAACGACCCGCCATGAGCCACAATCAGAACATTTCGGTTAGAGAACCGACGTCCGAGAAGGCCAAGAAAACGCTTGATCCTTTTTCGCAAGGAACCGACCGTTTCCGCGCGCGGGATGCGGACGCTGGATGGATGCTGGACCCACCGCCTGGCCAGAGCAGGCCATTTTCGTTTAATGTCCTGGAAACGAAGACCTTCCCAGTCCCCAAAATGGATTTCTCTCAGAGAAGAATGCCGGGTGAAAACGACTGGGATCCGGCGATGAATAATTGCCGCCGTCTGTTTCGCACGCAAGAGCGGACTAACATAACATCGATCAATGGGATACTGGGCCAGAAGACGGGCGGCCGACCGGGCCTGAGCAATCCCCCGACGCGATAAGGACGGGCTGGTAGAACCGCAGTAAGTACCGGTCAGCCGGGTTTCCCCATGACGGACCAGTAAGAGCATTCCATTGGTTATTTGTTTTTCCGTTTTCTTGGACATAAAAAATCCTGATCTTCACAGACGAAGGATCAGGACTCCAATAGAAAACCGGCTTTCTACTCAACAATTGACCCTTCCCGCGAAGGACTTGAACGTATAGTGATTGTCAGTAGATCGGGCTTTCACCGTTGCGGGGCAGTCCCGGAATTTCACCGGAGTTCCACAGCCGCCAGACGTCTGGCGACCTTGGTCGCCAGACGTCTGGCGACCGCTGCCAATCACATAGAAAAGAACCCCCAACCAAGCGCTACTATAAATATCCTAAACAACCTTGTCAAATCACAGGTAACGACCGCGGTGAAGCCGGTGGAGCGAGGAGACGCGCTTTTTTCTGAAAGCCTCCCGTCTCTTGGTTTTGAAGTCGTGCAATTCGTCGGTGAGCTTCACGAAATCTGTTTCCCACTCCCCGGGCGCATAGAGGTCAATATTCTGAAACTGAAAGTTGGAACCGAATTGCTGGTCTTCGTAGTTGCCTTCGATGTCCAGGACGGTTTTCTCCCCCTCGTAGAAACGAATATGGCGAACACCTCGGGCATGGCCGGCACCGGAATACGTGAAGTCCGTATGCCCGACCGCATAGACTTTCTTGTGAAATCGGAATTGAACGATCGGCTCTTTCCCTCCAGCCACTTGCACCGGCTCTTCAACGGACTTCAACGGCCGCTCGATGAGCGGGCTTGAAGGATACTCGCGGAGTTCCGTTTCCAGTTCGGCTAATCGGTGAGGGAATTTTTGGGTAAGGGAGGGACTTTCTTCTGACTTGCTCTTGGATGGTTTTTTCACGGGGACCGCCTTCATGTCTTTCTCCCATTCTAGATGATTCTCGCACGACCGTGTATTCTAAATTCTAACGGACCTCGGCTGAATGGCCTTGAATGTCGTCTTCCGGCTCTACGCGGCCGCCGAGATATTTCGCCAGAAAGGCTTCGGCTCGGCCATAGAAGTGCCTGCGGTTGGCCGGCCGGGCAAAACCATGGCCTTCATCGGCGTAGACCAGGTATTCTACCGGCTTTCCGTTTTTGCGCATCGCCTCGACGATCTGATCGCTCTCCGCGCGCTTGACGCGGGGATCGTTGGCACCCTGAGCGATGAGCAGCGGGACGACGATCCGGTCCACGAAGAAAAGCGGTGAGCGGGATTTGATGAACGCTTCGTCCTGTTCCACAATCCCCACGCGGCGCGCAAAAATCGCTTTGAGAGGTCCCCAGTAGGGAGGAATCGTCTGGATCAGGGTGATCAGATTACTCGGCCCAACGATATCCACACCGCAGCAGAAGACATCCGGCGTAAAGGTCAGCCCGACGAGCGTCGCATAACCGCCGAACGAAGCCCCCATGATGGCCACCCGTTTCGGATCAGCGATTTCCTTTTGAATCAGCCATCGCACCCCGTCGATCAGATCGTCATGCATTTTACCGGCCCACTCACGGTTCCCTGCGTTCAGAAATTTCTTTCCATACCCGGTCGAGCCGCGAAAGTTGACTTGAAGAACCGCATAACCGCGATTGGCCAGCCACTGAGCCATCGTATTGAAACCCCAGTGATCCCGCCCCCAGGGCCCGCCGTGAACCAGCAAGACAGTCGGAAGATTTTTCGCAGGCAGGCCGACGGGGAGGGTTAGATAGCCGTGCAGCGTCAAGCCGTCGCGGGCCGGGAGGGTGATCGGATCAATCCATGCTAAGCCATACTTTTCCAGCGCCGGTCTCTGACTGAAGAGAAACGTCAATTCCCGCATCAGCCGGTCGTAGAGGTAATACGTAACAGGACCGTTATCCACCGCGTAAGCCACGAGCCACAACTGGTCCCGCAGATCCTGCCGGCTGATGGTCATTTCCCCCGGATGCGCCGTTGCCAGACGCTCCAGGTCTGGAGCGATTTCCGGGTCCAGGGCTTGCCACTGCATCTTGTCCCTATAAAAAGCAACCGCCTGAATCACGTGCCGGGCGGGATGGACCAGCACCGCGCTCACGTCATACTCGGGATCTTCCGCCAGCACTTTTTCTTGCCCGGTGTCTGCTTCTCGAGCCAGCAAACGCTGGGCATTGACCCCATGGCTGCCTAACAGATAAAGCGTCCGGCCGTCTTCCGAAAAATGAACCGGCGCACCTTGATCATCCGGATCCCACTGGATGATCGTTTGCCAGGGAGCCTCGGACGAACGCCGCTGCCACAAATCGGTCCCGCCATCCGGCCGACTGGAGAGAGCCGCGCGAACCTGCAAACGGCTGTCCGCGGTCCAAGCGATCACCGAACCTGGATTTTCCGTATCCAGCTCAACCTGACCGGTGATCAGATGAATCCGGTAAACGTCATGCTGGCGAGGATCTCTTTTGTTCAAGCCGACCAGGATGACATCTGGAACACTGGATTCCAGCGCCACCATCTGCGCCCGGACTCCTTCAAAGGGCGTAATATCCCGCACCTCGTTTGTCCCGATATCCACCAGGTACAGATGGAAGTTCTCATCCCCATCCATGTCCTGAAGGTATATCAGGCGGTTCGCCTGATAGGTCCAGAAATAGGAACGGATCCCCCGCTTGGGGTCGGACGTCAGGCACCGGGCCGGACCCGGCTTGCTTCCCGAAAGGGGGCATATCCAGACTTGAAGGATGTTCCGGTCATCCGGAGCGATATAAGTCAGATGCTGCCCTCCAGGAGACACCTGGGGGCTGAAGCGTTCAGGGTTCCCGAAGAGAACCTGTCGAGGGATTAGCGGTGGAACCATGGGTTAATCAAGCTCGCAGTGGATAAGTGTGGATAAAAATGAAATATAAGACTATCCACACCCCCAATTTAGACCAAGTGAATGTTATCCACAAAGGGGCATATATAGGTAGACCCCCCATCATCATTCCCCGTAGTCACTGGCGGGGAATCCAGACAATTCGTTGCACGGCATAATGGATCCCCGACAGCCCCGTCCTCTTGTGGAGTGCTCAATGGTCGGGGCAGTCCCGACCACTGAAAACGTCGATCGGTAGACGGGACAGAAACACTCGGGGATGACGGCGTAAAAGGATTCATCAGACATTACAGCAGGAAGATCAGCGGAGTTTCCAGATATCACGGGCATACTCACGAACGGTGCGATCGCTGGAGAAAAAACCGGTGCGAGCGACATTCAGAATGGTTTTGGGGACCCACTCCGCCGGCTTGGCATAAAGGGCCACCGCCTCATCATGGGCGCGGCAGTAGGATTTCAGATCCGCCAGATGCACAAATGGATCGTTCCGGTCCATGACATAGCGAACCATATCCTGAAAAAGACCCGGATCGTTCGCACAGAAACGCTTGCTCAGGAGGCTTTCCAGAACCCGGTGAATCGCGGGATTCCTGGCGATAATCCCCTCCGGATCATAGACATGGCGGGCCTGCAGGCTCTGCACTTCATCGGCCGTCAGCCCAAAGAGAAAGAAATTTTCGGGGCCAACCGCCTCCCGGATCTCTATATTGGCCCCGTCGAGCGTTCCAATCGTGAGCGCTCCGTTCATGGCGAACTTCATGTTCCCCGTACCGGAGGCCTCGGTCCCCGCGGTCGAAATTTGTTCGCTCAAGTCCGCCGCAGGGATCAGCCACTCCGCGATCGACACCCGGTAGTCCGGCACAAAAATCACCGACATCCAGTCCCGTGCGCGCGGGTCCTGATTAATCACCTGCCCGACCGAGTGGATCAGTTTGATGACCTGTTTGGCCGCCTGATAACCTGGAGCGGCCTTTCCGGCAAAAAGGAAAGCCTGCGGTACCGGCGGCGTCACCCGGTCTTCGACCAGACGCAGGTAATCGTGAATAATCCGCAGGACATTGAGCAACTGCCGTTTATAGAGGTGAATGCGTTTGGCGTGAACATCAAAAAGAAAATCTCCGGTCAGGAAAAAACCCATCTGGTCGCGCACGATCCGGCAGGCCCTGGCTTTGGCTTCCTTTTTCACTTTCAGGAACTCGTCCTGAAATCCTTTATCCTGCGCCAATCCCTCCAGGGCGCGCAACTGATCCAGATCGGTGATCCAATCCTTCCCCACCCGGCGATCCAACAGCTGCGACAACCCGGGATTGGCCAGTCCGATCCAGCGCCGCGGTGTGACCCCGTTGGTTTTGTTGTTGAAGCGTTCCGGCCACAGCTCGAAAAAGTCGTGCAGAAGCCGTTGCTTGAGCAGTTCCGAATGCAGCGACGCCACCCCATTGGTCGAATGGCTGCCGATGATCGCCAGATGCGCCATGCGAATCTGTTTCGGATTGGACTCCTCTATAATGGACATCCGGCGCATGCGGTCCAGATCGCCGGGCCAGCGTTTATCCACCTCTTTCAGGAACCGCTCGTTAATCTGATAAATGATCTGCATGTGCCGTGGCAAAAGCTTCTCAAAAAGCGGAACCGGCCATCGCTCCAAGGCTTCTCCCATCAGCGTGTGGTTGGTGTAGCCCAGGACGGCGACCGTCGTACGCCAGGCCTCGTCCCATGCGATTTGATGCTCGTCGATAAGCAGCCGCATAAGCTCCGCCACCGCAATCGTCGGATGCGTATCGTTCATCTGAATAGACACCTTGTCGGCAAACGTTGACAAGTCTTTATGGAAGCGAAGGAAGCCGATCAGAATATCGCTGAGCGCACAAGCCGTGAAGAAGTACTCCTGCGTCAGGCGCAGCTGCCGCCCGGACTCCGGAACATCATTCGGATAGAGCACGCGGGTAACGGTTTCGGATTTGATCTTATCCTCCACGGCTTTCAGATAATCCCCGTGGTTGAAGATCTGCATATCAAAATCGTGGGAGGTTTGGGCGGAGTAGAGGCGAAGGAAGTTTACGGTTTTCCCTCCGTAACCGACCACCGGCATATCGTGCGGAACGCCCTGAATGGTCTGCGTGTCGACCCAGCGGGGGCGGATCTGGCCGTGCATGTCCTGAGTGTCCACGACCCGGCCGCCGATCAATACGGTAGCGATCCGCTCGGGACGCGTGACCTGCCAGTAAAAGCTGTCGCTGAGCCAGCGGTCCGGTTTTTCCACCTGCCAGCCGTTTTCAATCACCTGCCGGAAGAGGCCGAACTGGTAGTTGATCCCGTAGCCAAAACCCGCGATGCCTTCGGTGGCCATGGAATCCAGCAGGCACGCCGCCAGGCGGCCCAGTCCCCCGTTGCCTAAAGCCGGGTCATGCTCTTCCTTGAGAACATCGTTAATATCCGAACCCAGCGTCTGCAGCGCCTGCCGGCAGGCCTCATAGAGACCCAGGTTCAGGAGATTATTGCCGAGCGTGCGCCCGGGAAGGAACTCCATGGACAGGTAATAGACACGCTTAACATCCTCTTCACGGAAACGGTGCCGGGATTCCAGCAAGCGGTCTACCGCGACATCCTTGACCGCCAGTGAAACAGCGTGGAAAAGATCTTCCGTGTTCACATCGCTCATGTCTTTGGCGATCGTGTAATGCAGGCGATAACGGATCGCGGCTTCAAGATCGGCCGGATTCGGAGGGATAACCGACTGGACAACGGGATTCGTCATATTCATTTATCCTACATCATCCGAAAAAATAAATAAAAAGAAAGCCGGTACCCCTTCTTTAAGAAGTGCTGGCGAATTACCGCACGCTGGCTAACGGCGGTCGGGCGACGCATAAGGATCAGCGGAACCAGGAATGAAGTTTTCCGGAAGAAATAACGCGGAAGGAACCCCCGCCAAAAAGAAGGATAAGCGGGATGACCATCAGGATCAGGCCAACGAGAATCAAAGGGACACCGATCGTCGCGCCGATAATAGTCAGTGTCAGGACTCCACCCAGAGCACATAGCCCGAGCCCCAGCACACCGAACGCTACCGCCAGGATACCGCGGGCCAGAAGCCGCCGCCACCACGACAAAGGACGCGGCGGCAGTCCGACAATCTCTCCCTCCAAAACCTCGGGTTCTTTTCTCGCAAGTCGATCCATGTCAGTTAATGACCAGATGGAACCAATCGTTGGGGATACTTACAGGATGGCGCGCATTTCCTAAAACCTGCTCTCGGTCGGTTGCCCAACCGAGAGCAGGAGGAGCCAACCTTAGAAAATAAAGAACGTCGCGCAATGAATCCGGTTATTGTAAGCGAACCGGTTCGCGGCGTCCGTATAAGTCGTCTTGGTTTGAGAAAGGTCAACCATAAATCTCAGCCAGGAAAGCGGCTGAAAGATCAGATTGCCGTAGTAATACTGATCGCGCGGGTAAAGGCTCGTGCTGGCCGCGAAATCCGCCAGATTCAGTGCTTTCGCTTCTGCATATCCACCCGCCACCGTCCATTTCGGATTCGGCAAGGTGTATTGCAGATTCGCCCGCCACGTCTGGAAACGGATCAGCTCAAGCTTGCCACTGTTGGAGATTCCCGCGATGCCGGCATCAAGAGCGGTGTTCGCCGCAGGTGTTCCGGCCGTCGATGTCACAGCCGCAACCCCTCCGGACAATCCAGGGACTTCCAGCCCGCCCATCCCACGTCCATTGGCGAATTCACCGGTGATGGAAAGGTTGTTCGACGCATCTTTTCCATCCTTGGAGGGAATAATGGGGATTAGAGCATTCACCACATACGTTTCACCCGTGGCATTTCCAGCCGTGGTGCGAACCGGGGTCAATTGGCCGGAGAGGGCCAGAGAAGCGCCCACCATCGCAGTCCCGGCATGCGCATAGGTAGCGGCTTTATACTTGGTCGAGGCCAAGCGTAAGCCGCCCTGGTAGTTGGTCATCCCGGAGTTCATCTCCGCAGGCTTGGCAAAGGCCAGAGCGGATTCCAAGGTCATGTCACTTCCCACCTTCTGGGTATTCATGACGCGGGCCTGCGGATATCGGGCGAAGAGCTGCCCCACCGCCGGCTGAACAATGGTTTCAGTCTGGAAGTAATAAGGCTGCCACCCCAGAAGTGACCACGTCTGTCCGAGCTTGGCGTTCCACGCACCGTAGGTCAGGTTCGCCATCGCGACGCGCAAGCGGATGGAGGCATTGTTGTAGAAATTGCCTTCCGTTTGCACAGCGGTAGAGGTTGCCCCGGGACTCGTATTCACACCCTGATTCCCCAGGAAATCCATTTCAAAAATACCTTGCGTGGACAACCCCCCCTCGGTTTTGGGCAAAGTTAGATCGAATCCCAACCGGCTGGCTCTCGAACTCATGATCGTCCGATGATGCTGTCCGGCATACGTACTCGCCTTGGGCACCGCCGGGTTTGCGATCGTTTCCAATGAAGACATTTGTGTACTGTCGACAATGGTGTCCAACACGGCGAAACCATACATTCGGATATTCAGATCTTTAATCGAACTCGCCGTCCAGGTGACATTTTCAGCGGCCCATATCGGTGCAACAGCCATAATCAGGACCGTCAACATGAACGTCAAACATCTCCCCAACGGATTTCCAGGCTTTAGCATATTCCCTCCTTATATATAGAAGACTGCAAACTCCCCTTTTTTTCTTTCAACGACGTTTATGAGTACTTAAATTCAGAAACAAGTTTTTGCAGTTCGGTAGCAATTTTGGCCAACTCTTGAGCAGCAGCCTGAACATTGGTGGTGGCCTGGGCCGTACTTCCGGCCACTTTCGCCACACCCGAAATGCCCTTGGCAATTTCCCCAGTTCCCTTCGCCGCCTCAGAGACGTTACGGGTTATTTCATTCGTTGTCGCGCTCTGTTGTTCGACCGCGCTGGCGATCGTATTGGTAATGTCATTGATCTTCTTGATCAGGTCTGTAATCTGAACAATCGCGGCGATGGCTTCTTTCGTATTCGCCTGGATTCCCTGGATCCGCAGACTGATTTCTTCGGTGGCCTTTGCCGTTTCCGTCGCCAGTTCTTTTACCTCATTGGCCACCACCGCAAATCCCTTCCCAGCCGTTCCGGCACGCGCCGCCTCAATCGTCGCATTCAGGGCCAGAAGACTGGTCTGCTCTGCAACAGATGTGATCATTTTGATCACCTTATCGATCTCCGTACTGGATTCTCCCAGTTTCGTGATCGTAATATTGGCTTGATCTGCGACCTGGACAGCTTCGGTCGTTACGCGGGCCGACTTGGCGGTATTTTCTGCGATTTCCTTGATGCTGGCAGACATCTCATCCGATCCGGTGGCTACTGTTTGAACATTTTTCGATACCTGGTCCGACGAGGAGGAAACCATCTCGGCTTGACGGGACGTCTGGGTCGCGTCCGCATTCACCTGATGGGAAATGGCCGATAACTCTTCTGCCGAGCTGGTCAGCGTGGTTGTATTTGTCGCGATTTGCCGAACCGCCCCCTCAAAGGAGTTCGCCAAACGGTTGACGGATTCCTTTAAAAGGTTATAGTCCCCTTCATACTGGGTCGTAATGCGGGCCGTTAAATCATGAGCCGCCAGACGCCCCAAAATATCGCTGACATCCCCAAACGGTTTAACGACCGCATCCACAACCGTGTTCATTTCATTTGCCGCTGGCCTCAACTCCGGCGCAATGGTTAGAGGGTCCAAACGCACTTTCAGCTGACCGCTGACAGCGGCCTTGGAAAAGCTACGAATCTGGTTAGCAAAGCTTTCGAGCATTTGCCGGACGTACTCAATCACGAACCGGTACATGAACCCCATCGAAACGAGGATCGCGCCCAACAGCAAGAACCAGGCCAATGTCGTTACCTTGCGAATCGGGGCATAAATCTCATTCAGAAGACAATCCCCGACAATAATCCAGTCCCGCTCGGGATAAAACTCGAAATAATCAATCCGTTCGCGGCCTTCCCACTGATAACGGACCCAGCCTTTTTCTTCCTTCATCATCTGCTTACAAAAATCATACTTACCCAGGTCCGTCCCAATAGTCATCGTCGGATGCAGCGTAACCCGACCCGTGGTATTAATCGCATAAATATATCCCGTTTCACCAAGTTTGATTCGCTGTAGGAGATTCTTCAATATTTCCTTGTTTTTCTTTGAAACCCCCTCCCCCGCATCATCCTGGATCCGAATGATATCCACGACTCCGGTGACCACGTCATGGATATGTTGACGGGATTCCTTTTCGATGGCAGACTTCGCTTTTTGTGAGAAAATGAGTGTCACAAGGACCATCGGAACCGTCACACAAACCGTTGTCATGAGCAGCATGCGCATTCTCAAAGACATTTTCGTCACAGGTTATTCCTCCTCCGCCTCTCCCCCTCACGTCCCGTGTCTTGAGCGAAAACAACGAGACGTGCGGGTGAGGGTCCGGAATGATTTTTATTTAGGTTCGTAAATACCGACGCAACAGATTTGATCACCGACTTTGGTAACGTAAACACTCTTGAGCGATTGTTCAGTCTCACCTGGACGCGGCCACATATAAGACACTTTTGAGAAGGGACTTCCATCATAGTCTTTGGCGACTTGATAGATCCTCTCACCGAAAGCATCTCCCGTCGAATCCTTGAGAAATTTTAGGCTCGTCCCCATCAGCTTGGGATGAGCGCTAAACATTCCATCTCCGGCATTTCCGCAATACACATAAAGATCGCGGTCACCAAAACCTGCTTCTTTTTTAGTGAATTTTAAGAGGGCTTTCTTTTGATCTATTTTCAGTTCAGCCACCGCCTTGGTCAGCATGGCCTTGGCCTCCGCCGCTGTTCCATATTCTCCCGCCCAGGCCATGGTACCGGCCATCAGCATGGAAACCATTAGGATCATTCCGAATTTTCGTGACATGTTTTATTCTCCTCTCTGAAACACATTCTACTCGTCGATACTTTGACGTACCGTAAACCCAGAACAGAATATAGCTTCGCCAGAAGACATCGTCAATAGAAACTTTACTGACCTGATAACCTGATACTTATTTGATGAGGCGGGAGGCTTTTTCCTGAACCATTTTGAGCTCAGGTTCGTCTTCGGGCGGGACGTTCAGTGTTCGGAGAATTTCCATTTCCGCACGGGCTCTAGCTTTATCGCCGGTCAACGCGCAGAACTCGAGCAGGTAGTAATGGTTAAAAGGATCCTTCGGTCCGATCGCGAGTGCTTTCTCCAATTCTTCCTTGGCGCGCTTTTTGCTGCCGCCAACAAACCCCGGCACTTTGTAATCCACCGCGCCCAGAACATGGTAAACCCCGCCACTTAAATAATGATCATTGAGTCGAATAACCTCGGCCATTTCGTGTCGAATGAGTTTCACCATCGACAGACTTTTCAAAACCCCTTTGGCTTCCCCGAAAGACCCCTGATTTCCCCCTAACCAGAAGTGCGCTTCCACACAGTCTGGATTTAAATGGATCGCTTTCTTCGCCAAATCCATTCCTTTCTGGTGATACACCTGCTGTGCCGCGCGATCGTCGGCATGTTGTCCAATCCACCAGGCCGAGCGAGACGCCTTCCAGTAACATTCCACCGCGTGTGGAGCGTCTGCCCCAGTCGCCGCACGCTCATAGATATCCATGGCGATCCTAACTTGCGAAAGGTCTTCGCGTTTGGCATATGCCGCATTCGCCTGATTAATCAAAGAGGAAACATCCTCCCCTAAAACAGGAAGCGGGTGATTCAGGGCAGCCGCCCCAAGAAGAAACAGGATTATCCAATGACGTCGAATCATTAAAGGGATTGTCTCAAAATTTGCGATCCGCTTCCACTCACCGGATGCCGAAAGGGGTTTGACTTTAGGCGGCGGCTTGAGCAGGAGCGGCGGTGCGTTCGAGGACGAAAAAGAAATTACTGCCTTTACTGGCGGCGGATACGACGGCGATGCTGCTGCCGTGGGCTTCGACGATCCCTTTGCTGAAGGCCAGACCGATGCCGAATCCTACGGCGCGGTCTTCGGCTTTGACCTGCTGAAACTTTCCGAACAATTTCTCCAACGCCTCCGGCGGTATGCCGCGGCCGTTGTCCAGGACCGCAAACTCCACTCCTTCGGCGACCGGTCGGGCGGAGACTTTGACCCAGCCGTTTTCCATCGTGTACTTGATCGCGTTGCCGGTGAGGTTCTCCAGCACCCGCTCGATGAGGCTGGCGTCCGCGAGTGCCCAGAGTTTCGGATCCTCGCACACCCAGGAGAGCGCGATTTTTTTGGCGTCGGCCTGGAAGGAAAGATCTCCGACGATTTTTTTCACGAGCCCCTGCGCATTGACCGGGACCGGGTTGATGGTCAGTTTTCCGGCCTGCAGGCGGGCCAAACTCAAGATGGTTTCCACCAGGCTGAGCGCGCGCTTGGCGGATTGCCGGGCGGAACCGACCAGGATTGAAAGATCGCCGTCCCCTTCCGGCACCTGGCCCTCGCAAAGACCGAGATAGCCGATGGTCGCGGCCAGGGGTGTGCGCAGGTCGTGTGTGATGCCGTTGAAAAAATCCTCTTTCATGCGCTCGAGTTCCTTGTCCTGCGTGATATCCCGGATGACGATCATCACGCCCAGGCGCCGACCCCCTTCCGTGAGCACCTGTTGGGCCATGACGCGCGACCATTTGTTCCGCCCCTGAACCGGGAACTCGAATTCCTCGCTGGCATTTTCCTTTTCGTTTTCCAGAACGGGGATCAGCATCTCCGTCCAGGGCGGATACTCCTGCAGCGACTGCCAGGCGGTCTCGAATGCCCCTTTGCTGCGACCGGCCACTTCGATCGTCCACTGCCGCGCCGGCGCGTTGGCGATGACCACGCGGCTGTCCGGTGTGACCATCAGAATACCGTCTTGAATCGAGAAGAGCAGCGACTGGACCGTGGTTTTTTCCTCGATGATTTTTTCGACCTGCATCGCCTCGTAACTCGCCAACTCCTGCATCATCTGATTGAACGCCTTGCCGAGCGCCCGGAACTCCTCTAAACCGAAGTCCTCCGGGACCTTCACCTCAAAACGCCGGCGCGTGACGTTTTTCACGCCCGCCGCCAGCCGGGAAATCGGCGTACTGATATGCTGCACCCAGAAATAGGCGAAGAAACCGACGCCCAGAAAACTGCACAGCATCCAGAGAAACGCGCTGCGCCGGAGCCGGGTCGCTTCCGCATAGGCTTCGGTTTGCGGCTGCACGGACAGGATGTACCAACCGGCCGACTTGACCCAGTCGATCGAACCGACTATCGGTTTCCCGGACGGGTCGGCGAACTCGCCTTTCCAAAGCTGGACGTCTGATTCTTTCTGGTCTTTAAATTCCGACAGACGATCCCGGAAGAAAGGCCACTGATCAAATTGTTTTCCCTCGACTGCCTCCCGGGAATCTCCGATCACCCGTCCTTTTTCGTCCAACACCCAGATGGATCCGCTTTTTCCCACTTCCTGATCGAACAGGAGTTTCCGGAACAGATCCCATCGCACGGCGACCAGCATGAATTGCCCGTTCTCGAGAGGGTAGAGAATATCGAAAAAGGAGGTGCCCTGTTTCTCATAAACCTCGCCCGTATCGGGCGTCCGGCTTTTCTTCACCCGCGCAAACAGCGGACGACCGGTGTAATCGATCCGCGGGCTGAAAAAAGAATGGTTGGTCGAAAAGGCTTTGGCTTTTTCCATTCCCAGGGGATCCAGAAGCGCCACGCAGGCAAAGTCGCTGTTGGCGATCAGCGCACTATTTAAAATCTAAACCTGTTCCGCCCAGAGGTTGCTGCGCGTCAAGAGCGGGGCAAAGGCCAGGCGCAGGTTCAACCGTTCGAAGTAATTGGCGGTATTGAGCGAAAGCGCGTGAACGATATGTCCATGCAGATCAAAC
>JBAZWU010000011.1 GCA_041660185.1 Elusimicrobiota bacterium
CCGGCGTCAATGTCAGCGCATCGATGGACTGGTTGCGCATCTCCAGGAATTCCACCGACTGATCGGGGATAATGCGGTAGACATAGCGCTGGATGAAAGGCCGGCCCTCAAAATAATCGGGATTCACTTCCAGAAGAATATACTGGGCGGGCTTCCATTCCTTGAAGCGGTAGGGGCCCGTGCCGATCGGCGCGCGATTAGCCGGATGGGAGTTAAAGTCACCCGTTTCGAAGATATGTTTGGGAACGATTCCCATCCCCCAGGAGGCCAGCCCTGGCGCGAACGGTTTCCGATACAGCACCCGTACGGTAAACGGATCTGGCGCGGTGACGGATTCGATGTCTTCAAAATCACTGCTGTAGGGCGTATGCACTTTGGGATCGCGCAGTTTCTGATATGTGAAGAGCACGTCCTCCGCTGTAAAAGGAAGGCCGTCATGCCACCGGACACCCTCGCGCAAATGGAAAACAATTTCAAGCCCCCCGCGCTTCACGTCACAGGATTTGGCCAAATCCCCCACCAGATTAATGTCCTTGTCATATTTCACGAGCCCATTAAAAACAAGCCCGGCGATATCACCGGACGCGGAGTCGGAAATGAGAACCGGATTCAGTGTGGAGGCGTCCCCGATCGAGCTGTCGACATACGCGTCCCCGCGGTCCGGCGCAGGGACAGCATGAGAAAAGTGGGGGAAGCACAAAAGGGCTGAGACAAGTACGCAAGCCACTATCCTCCCCTCACCCCAACCCTCCCCCTCAACAGGGGGAGGGAGCGAGAGATTCTCTGCAGATGTACTCCCCTCTCCCTGCGGAGGGAGAGGGCAAGCCGGACCAGCGGGACAGGCGCGGGTGAGGGGAGGTGGTGTTGACGATTTCATCTTGCCCCCCTCACCCCTACCCTCTCCCGCACGGGGGAGAGGGAGTTCTTAGATGGCACGACCGTCACGGTCACGCGCGGCTGGGAGAGAAGCCTCCGGGCCAAGGTGTGGATGTCTCCAGGCGTTACCGCCTCCACCTCTTCCAAAAATTGGGATCCATAATCAGCCCCTTTGCCTAGAAATTCCCACCAGGCCGCAT
Organism: Elusimicrobiota bacterium; assembly: GCA_041660185.1. Lineage (NCBI taxonomy): Bacteria > Pseudomonadati > Elusimicrobiota > Elusimicrobiota bacterium. Next base: position 1,077 of record JBAZWU010000011.1, read on the forward strand.
ACCACCCCTGGCGCCGGCGGGTCTGATGTTCCATTAAATACGCTCCGGCGATCATCTGCTTGGCTTGCGCGACCTCTTGAAGCGTCGGGCCAGAGGCCGCCAACTGGCGCAGAAGTTCTTCCATTTTCTTTTCCGCTAAAACCAACTTTTCTTCCGGAAGCCCCATATACAGGACCCATTGGCTGGGATGCAGGCGCGTCGGGAAGAAGGAAGCGACTTCATACGCGAGACCCAGCTCTTCGCGCAGCCTCAAGAATAAGCGGGAGCTCATTCCTCCTCCGAGCAGTGTATTCAATACTTTTAAGGTTATAAAACCCTCGTCATCGGCCGCCGGCGCCAGGGTTCCGGTCATCAGATACGCTTGTTCAAACCGCGAACGGAGCTCGGCGCGGATCGTCGCGCGAGGCCCCGGCACGGAGACGAGAGACGGCTCGATCCAATGCGCATCCGATGTTTTCCAGGGACCCAGAAAACGCGTCACACCGCGAATCACCTGCCGGGCCGGCAAAGGGCCGATGAGAGAAAAAATCGCGCGATCCGGCCGGAGCTGCGACGCGCGCCACGTCTGAAAATGCTTTCGCTGGAAAGACCGGACGGTCCGGGGAATGCCCTCCATGGGACGGCTATAGGGATGGGAACCGAACAACATCCGGCTGAACCGGTCATGCGCCAGGTTAAAAATAGAATCGTTCCGGCTTTTCAGCGACGCGAGGGTCTGCGCGCGCTCCTTGGCCACTTCATCGGCGGGGAAGGTGGGATATCTCAACATATCGCCCAGCACATCAAGGACGCGGCTCCACTGGCCGGACGGCGCCACAAATCCCATCTCGCTATAGTCTTCCGACGCGTGAACCCCGAGCGAGGCTCCCCTGAATTCCACCGCGTCCGCAATCTGCCTTGCCGTGCGCCGCCGCGTCCCAGCCAGAAGTAAATCCATGGTCAGGCTGGCCAAACCCGCCTGGGAGTTGTCTTCAAAATAACTTCCCGTCTTCAGCAGGAGGGTCCCCGAGACCAACGGCATCAAAGGGCTTAAGCGGTAGAGCACCGTCAAGCCATTCGGAAGAACCCATCGTTCGGTAACGGTTTTCACCTCAGGCCTCGATGACCGCGCTGCCCATCGGCGAACTGAAATAGCGCTCAATGACGTCTTCCAGTGAATGCCGTGTCAAGGACAGCACCTTGGGAAGATACTGCTGCAACCGGTCCAGATGGTTTTCGATCGCGTAAAGACCGATGGTGGACGCTTGGTTGTGAGTGCTTTCAAGGCCCTGCAGCCAGGCGGTCTGGATGACGTTTTTGGCGCGGGTGATTTCCCATTCGGTGGGCGGCGAACGGCGCAGGACGCGCAGCAGCTTTTTCAGTTCGGCTTCAAAAGCGGCCCGTTTGCCGGGATCGCATTCCGCGAAAATCGCAAAAATGCCGGGGCCATCATGCGTCATATTGGTCGCGCTGATGGACCAAACCAGTTTTTTCTCCTCCTGCAGCTGATGCACCAACCGGGCGCCGCGTCCTTCCCCCAAAATGGCCGCCACCAGATCCAGCGCCTCCTGATCGGGGTGATTGGCCGGTGGTGTTGAAAATCCGAAAGCCGCATAGGACTGCCGGACTGGTTTTTGCAGCCGGATATGGCGCCGCGCGCCGCTGTCCAGCTCGAATACGCGTGGACGCGGCGGGTCGCCCGCGGGCATGCGGCCGAATTCCTGCCGAATCCACCGGCGCATCGTTTGTAGCGGGAAAGCGCCTGTCACCACGAGAAGGCATTGGGAAGCGGTGTAATACTTGCCGTAGAATCCCCTGAGCGTCTCCGAAGACACCGAGGCGACGGTGGAAGGGGTCCCGATGACCGACCGACGCCACGCGGGGTTTTCGAAAAGGGCTTCGTTGAGCTGGTCCCACAAGACCGCGTCCGGGTCATCGTTCCGCCGTTTGATTTCCTCCAGGATGACCGGGCATTCGCGTTCCCAATCCGCCGGATCGAGCGACGCCCGGTTCAGCAGTTCCGCCAGCAGATGGACCGCTTTGGGCGCTCCGGCGCTGGGGACATCGATGTAGTAGTGCGTATACTCCTTCGTTGTCTCGGCGTTGAGGACACCGCCCAAGGATTCCACCCAGTGTGAAATCTCCACGGCCCGGTGATGGGCGGTTCCCTTGAACACCATATGCTCCAGAATGTGGGAAATGCCGGCTTCGGCGGGCTTTTCGTCAACGGATCCGACGCGTACCCAGGCCTGAATGGACACCAGGGGCCACGTCGGATCCGGTTTTAGAAAAACGCGCAGACCGTTGGAGAGACGATCCCGGCGAAGATTCTGAAGAGGAGCGAATGAAAAAGGCATCCCTCAGTCTAGATAGCCGTTGTCACCAGGGTTTCGGTGGAGTGCACGCCGGGGATGGCGCGAATTTTTCCAACCACCACGCTGGTCATCATGGGCAAGTCCGCCGCCTCTATGTCCGCCACAATATCCCAGCGGCCAAAAACAGCGGATAAATGGGATACACCTTTGATTTCCTTCAGTTTGGTCATTGTCAATTTCTCCCGGCCCGACGCCAGACGAATCAGAACAAGTCCTGTAACCATAGACAGCCTCCTTTTAATTTCACCGCATGACGCGCCGGCGCCATCCGCCGTAAAACGCATCCGCGACGCTGTAGATCCAGAGCGACATCAAGATGATCTCATACGTCAAAAAAGTTCCGCGATGCCCCTGGATCACTTGAGCCACCGCATTTCCAATCAGTTGCTTCAGCGCGGCGGGATCCAGGGTGGTCAAATCCGGCGGCAGAAAAGGAAGCATCGCCCGGCGAAACCAGACGATGGCCGCCACCATAACGATCAGGCTTAATCCGATGAGGTACGCGCCTTTTCGATACTCCCGGTTGTAGAGTTGCCCGGCACCGGGGCCGAGCAACACGCTGAGCAAGACCGGAATTACAACCGTCATAAAAAATCCTTTTAATTCACGATGATGCCGGCGTAACCGACGACCGACGTATCATCCCGGGTCACATCCCCGCTGGTAGCATAGCGCACCAGACGGCCCTGGGTCGCACCCAGCAGCCGCGCCGCCACAAGGACCGCCGCGACAGGCCCTAATCCGCACATCGTTACGCCGATGCGATCGACAATTTCTTTTAATCCGTCCGCATCCACAGCTGTAATGCGTTCGATGGCCTCCCGATCTTTTTGAACGGCCTCGGACTTGGGTGCGTAATGGGTCATATCCGTGGAAGCCACCAACAGAATACGCAACTCAGGGTGCTTCCGGCAGACCGCGGCCATGGATCGCCCCAGATCATGATACACCTCGGCGTCATAGTCCCGCATGACAATGGGAACGAGCCGCGCTTTTGGATTGAGCAGGAGAAGAAAGGGAACCTGCACTTCAACACTGTGCTCCCGGTCGTGTGCCCGGGGATCAATGGAGAGAAACTCGGAGGTCCGGAGTAGATCTTCGGCCACCGGCTCGTCAATCGGAACACTGGTTTCCGGCATCTGCCAGAACCCATGGGCATAAAGACTCGTGGCTTTGTGACCGCCGCCGGTGTGGTTCGGTCCCAGAACAATAAACGTATCGGCGGACGCTATCTGCCCGTACACTTCCCCCGCCACGCGGCCGGAGTACATCCAGCCCGCGTGCGGACAAACCACGGCGATCGCTTTCACTTTTTGATCGGACGGAACCCAGTACGACTCCGCTTCTTCAAGGGTTTTCGGGTACCAACTACCGGCAAATTGAGCCGAACGAACCGCGATATCATTCATGAGAGGGAAGCGACCACAACCGCACCAGCGGCAAAAAGCATCAGGCACACCGCAACGACGACCCCCACAACACCCAACACCAGAGGACTCCCCATCAACAAAACCGAGGCCCACGCCGGCCAGCCCAGGAGGGATTGCACCGCCCACTGGCCGCGCCGGATCATCCACGAAAGAACCACCAGTTTAGCCAGTCCGTACAGCGCCAATCCATACGACCCGAACGGCCGGCACAAGAGCGCCGCTGGCAAAAGCAGATGTGCGGGGACAACCACGATCGCCCCGGCCCGGAACCAGACCCCTCCCGAGGGCGCATCGTCGGAAAACAAACGACTGAGCTGGTGATACAACATAACGAAAAACAGGAAAACCAGCAGGGTGGAGAAAAAGACTAGAGCCAATTCCTGTCCCGAGGAGGAAGACGGGATCGATTCGGCCAGAGCGGCGCTGAAAAGACCGGAAGCACTGATCACAACCGCCGACTCCAAGGAGATCGGATTCTGACGTTGGCCGGCGAAGGTTTCTTTTGGCGGAGCTAAGGTCCAATCAAACATATGATTATCTGCCCTATGTAACGTCATTCCCCGCGGTCGCTGGCGGCCCCGACCTCCCGTAGACGTTTTGCTCGACGGGGCCGCACCGACTGATTGATCCAACGGGTGGACGGTGCGGGGAATCCAAACAAGTCGTTGCCCGGCATGATGGATCCCCGACAGGGACACTCGGGGATGACGACTTGGCGAAATAAGTCCTTAACGCCACCGGTATTCCAACGACGGGCCGGACCATCCTTCGACCAACGTTTCCAAATTGGTCCGGCCGACGGAAGAAGACAGGTGTTTGATCAAATCCGACAGAGACCGTTTGGTGTCGGAGAGAATGGTCGGCTGGGCGGGCAACCCCGCTAAGCGGATGGCCACTTGAACCGCGTCTTCTTGATTGCCGAGCTCATCCACCAACCCGGCCGCCAAAGCCTGGCGCCCGGTATAGATGCGGCCGTCCGCCAGAGACCGGAGTTTCTCGACAGGCATTTTGCGCCCGGTGGAAACCGCCACAACGAATTGGTCATAGGCATCATCAATCGATGCTTGCAGGAGACGCCGTTCCTCCGGGGTGAGCGGACGGGATGGGGAACCGATGTCCTTAAAGGGCCCGCTCTTGATGACCTCCCATTGAACCCCGACTTTCTGGAAAAGCCCTTGAAGGTTGCCGAACTGCATCACCACGCCGATGCTGCCGGTAATGGTGCCGGGATCCGTCACGATCCGGTCAGCGGACGAAGCGAGATAGTATCCCCCCGAAGCCGCCACATCCCCCAGAGACGCCACCACTTTTTTGCCTTTGGCTTTGCAGCGGAGGATTTCCGTGTGGATTTCCTGCACAGCCCCGACGGTGCCGCCGGGAGAATTGATGCGCAGGAGGATCGCCTTGACCTCTTCATTTTCAGACAGGCGGTGGAGGCGTTTGGCCACATCGTCAGCGTCCGGGCTGGCCCAGGCCGACGCCGAGAGGTCGGTTCGGATGGGCCCGTAAATATGAATGATGGCCAGGCTGCCGGGCTGCTTTTTCGGAACCCGTTTCAGTCGCCAGTCTTTGGGATGGAGAATAGAGAAAAGACCTACCAGGAGGGCAAGCCCGTAACAAACCAGAATGGCGCGGAGCAGCTGATCGCGGTTCATAAAAAATATGCCCTCGGCCAGAATCGTCCGCCACACAACAGGCGGACGCCCGACGGTCGTGTGTCGGGCGAACTGGTGCCCTCGGGGAGAATCGAACTCCCATCCTCGGCTTCGGAGGCCGGTACTCTATCCGTTGAGCTACGAGGGCGAAATCAGGTTTTATGGGGCGTTTTAACAACCAAGCGTTTAATTATACCTTCTACCTGGCTGAGAGCGTTATCGAGCGCGGAACCATTTTTCCCGCCGCCCTGGGCAAAATCAGGACGGCCTCCGCCGGACCCCTGAATTAACGACGAGAACTCCTTGGCCACTTTGCCAGCGTGGAGATCCCGTTGCGAGGCTTCCTTGCTCACGGAGATCACAAAACTGACCTTGTCTTCCGTCACGGACACCACCAGCGCCATATCCAGGCCGCCGCTTTCCCTCAGACGGTCGGCCACCTCGCCCAGCTGCTTGTCGCCAATCCCGTCCACACGGCAACTCACGAAGGTGATGCTTCCGACCGAACGCCTTTTCTTCAAAATCTCATCAAACTGCGACCGGAGCTGGTTGGATTTCGATGCCTGCAATTCCTTTTCCAGCGAGCGTTCCTGCGACAAAAGCTTCTCGATGCGTGGGACGAGCTCTTCCGGCGTTGTCTTGAGGTTCTCGGCGGCCATAGCCAGCTGGAACTCCATCTGCTGTACCATCCGAAGGGCCGCCAGTCCGGCGGCGGCTTCCAGGCGGCGGACACCCGCAGAAACAGCGGATTGTCCAAAAATCTTAAAGAACCCGATCTGGCCTGTCGCGTGCACATGAGTCCCGCCGCAGAGCTCCAGGCTCCAGGCTTCACCGGCCCGTTTACAGTCATTGGCTTTGGAAACCATCACGGTGCGGACGTCGGCCCCGTATTTCTCACCAAAGAGCGCCATCGCCCCGATCTTCTGCGCCTCTTCCTTGGTCATCGGGCACGTATGCACCATGAGATCGCCCAGAATTTTCTGGTTAACGATCTCCTCGACCCGTTGACGCTCTTCCCGGGTCAAAAGCGCATGGTGATGAAAATCGAACCGCAGACGCTCCGGCGCCACCAGCGAGCCGGCCTGCGTGACGTGTGTTCCCAGAACTTCGCGTAACGCCTTGTGCAGCAGGTGTGTGGCGGTGTGATGGCGCATGATGGCCGCGCGCCGTTCCGCGTCCACCTGAGCGCGAATTTTCGCGCCCGCGGACAAGGTCCCTTCACTTACGCGGATACGGTGGACAATCATCCCCTCGACAGGCGTTTGCGTGTCCAGCACATCGGCGTTGCCTCCCGGCCACTCGAACCGACCGGTATCGCCCACCTGACCGCCACCTTCCGGATAAAAAGGTGTTTCCGATAAAACCACTTCCCCCTCCTGGCCGCGAGCCAGAGAACCGGCTTCCGTTGGCTTGCCGGAGTCCAATCGGTAAAGCGGTTTTTGAACTTCCGCCTCCCATTCCAGGCCCTGGTAACCACGGAAGATGGAAGCCGTGGGAAGTTTTGTTTTCCAGTGACGGTAGTGCTCAACGTTTTGGGCGCCGGAGCCTTTCCAGGCCTGGCGGGCCAGTTCCACGGCTTGATGCTGGGCTTTCTGAAAGCCGGCTTCATCGACTTTCAGACCCAATCCTTCCACCATTTCCTTGGTCAACTCGAAAGGAAAACCGTACGTGTCGTAGAGCCGAAAAAGTTCATCGCCCGGGAGGGTGGTCTGGGCTTTGGATTTTGCTTCCCGCACTTTCTCTTCCAGCATCCGCGTGCCGGTGTCGAGGGTTTCCAGGAACTTCTCTTCTTCCATTTTCACAACCGAAGCGATGGTTTCCCGGCGCTGAACCGTCTCGGGATAGGCCTCGCGCATCAGATCAATCACGGTTCCCGTGAGCCGGTAGACGAAGGGTTCGGCAATCCCCAGGGTTTTCCCCGCGCGGACCGCCTGCCGCAGAAGACGGCGCAGGACGTAGCCACGCCCTTCATTGGAAGGAAGGATGCCGTCGTTAATCATGAACGTCACGGCCCGGGCATGATCCGCGACACGGCGATAGGAGGCCTCAACGGGCGAAGGGGTGTAAAACCCTTTTCGAAGCGCCGGAAGCGGCTGCCGGGTGAATCCCGAAAGATCCTTCATGACGGCCTGGAACCCATCGGTTCCGAAAGGGTTATCCGCCCCCTGAAGCAGCAGGCTTAACCGTTCCAGCCCCATCCCGGTATCAATATTTTTCTGAGGCAGGGGATTCAGCTTTCCTTCGGCCGAACGGTCAAACTGCGTAAACACATGGTTCCACACTTCCAGATAGCGGTCGCAGTCGCACGCCGGGCCACAAGTCGGCTTCCCGCAGCTCCATTCTGCGCCACGGTCCCAGAGAATCTCCGAGCAGGGACCGCACGGGCCGGTCGGCCCCATGGTCCAGAAGTTCGTGTCTTCCCCGAGACGGTAGATGCGGTCTTTGGGAACCAGCTTTTCCCAGATCGCATAGGCCTCATCATCGTCCTTAAATACGGAAACCACGAAGCGATCGCCGGGCAATCCTAGGACACGAGTCAGGAATTCCCATCCCCAGACGATGGATTCTTTCTTGAAATAGTCTCCGAACGAGAAGTTCCCCAACATCTCGAAAAACGTGAGGTGACGCAGGGTATACCCCACCCGCTCGATGTCGGAGGTTCGCAGACATTTCTGGCAGGACGTGGCGCGTTTATATGGACTGGCGGAAGGATTCTGGAAGTTGGGCTTGAATTGAACCATCCCCGCGCTGGTAAAAAGCAACGTGGGGTCAGTCGACGGGATGAGCGAGTCGGAGGGGACAACCCGATGGCCCCGCTCTTCAAAAAACTTCAAAAAAGCGGCGCGAACCTCAGCGGTTTTCATCCATTATTCTAGGAACAGGACAACTGGATTACGGCCGATAATCGCAGGAACGCGGAGGCGTTTTGTACCACGTGCCCTCCGGTGTCCGCATCCGGGCCACCAGCGTGTGTTTCCCGGGAGTGATCGCATGCCAGTCAAACCACCAATAGCCGGACGTTAAACGGCAAGGAAGCCAGTTGCCCTTATCGATAGAAAGTTCAACCGTCTCCGCACCGCCGACGCCCAGACGAATCACATAGGTGGGGCCCGAAAGCATTTCTTTTTGCTGAGGATGATCAATCCAGATATAAGGAGGCTCCGCCGTCTGGAAAGGGTTAGGCAATTCCTTAAAAAGGATCTCGACAGGTGCGGATGCGGCCTTGCTGACAGAGGCACGCCCAGTAGACACCACACTCTTGCGAGCGGTGGCTTTGCGCTTGGATGACACCTCAGAAAAAGCTGTCGACCCTGCGAATGCATTGCTGGAACCATTGCTTGCCATAAAACCTCCTCCGTTAGTTCTTAAGCCTAGTGACTAATTACCTTGAAGCAGCTCTCAAGCCGGGGTCAAGGCGTAATCGCGCTGAGTGGCACGGAAAACACGGTAATCCAGATGCGGAAAGATCGTGTCTCTCCGTTCGGTCTCCGTCAGGAACGATCCGTCTATATTCCCGTTGCGAATCTGCTCATTCAACGTCAGAAATCGATGCAAGTGATCCCGCGTCCGCTTCTCCGCATAGGTCGCCGCCGTCCCCACACTCATGAGAAAAGCCCAGTCTGAGGACTGCGCCAGATAAAGCTCACGGGCGGCCTGATTGAGCGCACGTTCGACAAGTCCGGTCGCGCTGGGATAACGCTCCGCCAGATCCACCATGATTTCCGCCGCTTTATGGAGGTGGCGGTAAATCCAATCATTGGCTCCATTCAACCAGACTTCATGGTATCCCTTGTCTCCCCAGGAAGACATCTCCGGTTGAAGCACCTGATTATTCGGATTTTCCGCCAGGTATTCACTGGGCGTGATCATGCGGATATCTTTTTGGTCGTAATGAATTTTTCTGAAAAGATATTCCAAAAAGTCGGGGCCTTCGTACCACCAATGGCCAAAGAGTTCGGCATCGTACATGGAGACGATGATCGGTTTGCGCTTGATCACACCCTCCAGATGCTCCACCTGTTTCTGCCGGTTGAACATGAAGTTGCCGGCATGCATGGCGGCCACTTCGCGCGCCTCTTCCGGGCTGTAAGGCTGCTTCGCATTCAAGGGAACCCGCCCGGTAATCTTGTAATACTTGAGGCCGATATTCCGGCGAACACCATCGGCATGGAGGTAAGGCTTGACGTACTCGTAATCCAAATCATACCCCACATCCCGATAAAACTCACGGTAGCGCGGATCTCCGGGATAACCGGTATCGCCGGACCAGACCTGATGCGCAGACTCCATATCTCGGCCAAAGACTGCGACTCCGGAGGGACAATAAACCGGCGCATAAACACCGAAGCGCGGGCGGGGGCGGCCATGAAGCAGCCCGTGCGCTTCCATAAAGAAGAAGCGGATCCCCTGCTCCTGCAGAAGAACGTCATCTCCCGGATTATACGCGCATTCCGCCAGCCACATCCCTCTCGGACGGCGTCCGAAGTGGCGCTGATACTCATCCACCGCTACTCGAACTTGAGCGCGGGCCGCCTGGCGATGGATCATTAGAGGCAAATACCCATGGGTTGCGTTGCACGTGATTATTTCCAAAACGCCTTCGTCCTGCATCTGCCGGAAGGCTCGGAGTAAATCGCCGCGATACCAGTCGTCGTACAGCTGGCGGCAACGATTCAGTTTCCGGTTATACATCTGTGCGGCTGGGTGAAAAGCCGGCTGATCTTTGGTCCGATGGACTTCCCTCTCGGAAAGCTCAATAAGCTTATAGAGATAGCGCCGGTAACGCGACTGAAGAAGCGGATCGGACATCATGGCACACAACGGCGGGGTTAACGACAGGGTCAGCCGAAAACGAACTTTTTCCGCCAACAGGCGAGCCATCACATCAAGCAACGGCAGATAAGTCTCGGTTACGCCTTCAAAGTACCAATCCTCTTCCAAAAAATCGTCATATTCCGGATGCCGGACAAAGGGGAGATGCGCATGAAGAACAAGCGCGAGATAGCCTTTTTCGCTCATGATTTCTTCTCTTCCTTCCCCGATGCGATCGGAGTCATCCATGAGCTGGAGCTCGGTGAGGAAGGCCAGCCGCCCGGGGGAGAAGAGAACCAAGAAGCCGAAAAAACGGATTTCAGAAACTCCCAACGCTGGGCCATACTCTTCGCAAACTCCGCAGAACCATGCCCGGAACTCCCGGGGCCAACAACGGAAACCGTTAACAAACGATCCCACTCTTCCTGCGTCATGATCATCCCGGTGACGGACATCCACTCCGCATCCGTTATATCCGAAACACGCCCCATGGGAAGCTGGATGCAGTTGGATCGCAGGATGGAGATAAACCGGCCGTCAGGCCAGCGTAAACCAAGGTCTACAATGTAGAAACGCCCGGACTTCTCCACCTTGACATACCATTGACGGGACTGTTTATTCAATTCGACATCAAAATAGGAAGCGGTTTCCGTCCTGTCGGATGTGCTGGAAAGGTCATAGACGCGCATCACCAACGTCGCGTTCTCCCAGATATCACTTCCGTGCTCCCGTCGAATCTGGTTGGCACGCTCAGGGGTAATTTCCCAATAGGCAAAGAACCAATTCGGATCGCGGGGCAGGATGATCAGCCGATCGTCGCCGTAATTCTCCGGAAGGGGTGCACCGCACTCAACGGATACGTCAGCATCGACAAGAAATTTTTCGCGCTCCGCGTTATCATCGGAAATAAAGTTACTGCTGCTATTAGGCTGATCCACTGGAATTCCTTTGCAATTTGATCGTTAGCGGGGGGTGACCAAAGACCCATTCGCCCCCTATGTAAACAAATCCATCCGATTCATGTCAAGATGAGAAGTTACAAAATAATACGATAAACAGGAAAAATTTGTCTCCGAAGCATGTGCCTCAAACGCCCCGTTAAATTGTACGTCTGACAGCCAGGGCGACCGCGCGCAACTCCGTCATCAAGCGGGAAAACTGCTCCGGCAGAAGAGATTGGGGTCCATCAGAAAGCGCTTCTTCCGGTTTTGGATGGACCTCTAAAATCAATCCATCCGCCCCAGCCGCTACCGCTGCTTTGGCCATCGGCCCGATAAACTCACGAATACCTACCCCATGGGAAGGATCCACGACGATCGGCAAATGGCTGAGGTGGCGCAGAACCGGAACAGCACTGAGATCAAGAGTAAACCGCGTAGCGGTTTCAAAAGTCCGAATCCCACGCTCACATAGGATGACCTGGTAGTTGCCGTTACTCATGACGTATTCCGCGCTTAAAAGCCATTCCTGAATGGTTGAAGACATGCCCCGTTTGAGCAACACCGGCTTCTTTGTTTTTCCGACAGCCTTCAACAAATCAAAATTTTGGACATTCCGAGCGCCGATTTGGATGATATCCGCGTATTCTTCAACCAATTTGACATCATTGACGTTCATGACTTCCGTGACCACCGGCAGACCGGTTTGCTTCCGCGCTTCAGCCAGAAAACGCAATGCTTTTTCGCCGTGTCCCTGGAAAGCATACGGGGATGTCCGGGGTTTAAACGCCCCTCCGCGCAATACTCGGGCCCCGGCGGCCTTAACCGCTTCGGCGGTGATCATCAACCGTTCTTTGGTATCCACCGAACAGGGACCTGCCATCACAACAACGTTCTTTCCCCCGATGCGAACGCCATTTCCAACATCGACAACCGTATTATCTTTCTTAAACTCCCGGCTGACCAGCTTATAGGGTTTGGAGATCGGAGAGACCGTTTCGACCCCATCCATGGCCTCGAAAATGTCCCGGGTGAGGATGGCGTTTTCACCGATGACTCCGATAACCGTCAGCTCCTTGCCATGGGTCGTGTGCGGCGTGAAGCCCAACTCACGAATCTTCTTCGTGATCGTTTCAATTTGCGCTTTCGTAGCAACCGGTTTCAACGTAATAATCATGCGACGACGACCTCCCTTAACACCTTTAAAAATGCTTGATTTTCCGAAGGTAATCCATACGTCAATCGGATATAGTGTGGAAATCCATATTCATCCATGGAACGCACAATGATACCACGATTCAGAAGCATTTCGAACATCTCCTCCCCCCGCCTGGGAGCCACATCGATCAGGATAAAATTCCCAACGGACGGGACCACCGGGATGTCGAGACGCGCCAGCGCCGGCAACATTTTCCGGCTTTCTTGGAAAATCAGTTGCACGCTGCGCCGGACATGGGCCTCATCCGCCAGACTGGCTTCAGCCGCTGCCTGGGCCGCCACGTTAATGTTAAACGGGGGGCGGACGCGGTCCATGGCCTCTATAATCTCCGGATCGGCAAACCCATAACCCACCCGCAGCCCGGCCAGGGCATACACCTTTGAAAAGGTACGCAAGACAACCAGGTTCGGGTAGCTCTTCTGTAAAGCCTGCGTATCGGGGTAATCCTTCTGAAAGGCACGCGCAAACTCGTAATAAGCCTCATCGACAACCACCAGCACGGGGCAACGACGCTGGAGATTCTTCTTGGCCACCAGGGAGAGAAGGGACTCCAGCTCCGAAGCGGTGTTATACGTCCCTGTGGGATTGTTCGGATTGGCGATGAAAACCAGTTTGGTTGACGGCTCAATCGCATCCCCCATGGCCTCCAAGTTATGCGTATAGCCCCGCATAGGCACCGAAATGATTTTGGCACCCATGAGTTCGCCAGCCATGCGGTAACGAATAAAAGCGTGCTCAGAGACAACGATCGAATCCTTCGAATTTAAAAAGGTTTTTCCCAACAACTCAATGAGCTCATCACTCCCGGCACCGACAATCACCCGATCCACCGGCAGGTGGTATTTACGCGCCAACGCCATCCGAAGCGACTGGCTGGCGCCATCCGGGTATCGAAAGATGTTCTTCCGCACGTTGGCCAGCGCCTGAAGCGCACGGGAGGAAGGCCCCAGCGCATTCTCGTTCGAAGCCAGCTTGATGATTCGCTTCAAGCCTCGTTCCCTTCGGACGCTTTCCATCGAACGCCCGGGGAGATACGGTTCAAAATGCGTGACTTCCGGACGCACAAGGCCCTTGGCCCATGACGGTTTTTGTCGTTGACTCATATGGATTTACTCGGTGCGGGGATAGGACCCTAATACTTTAAGAAACAGACAGGAGCGATTGAGCAATTGTATCGCTTTCTGGACCCGTTTTTCAGAGCGGTGCCCTTCAAAATCGACAAAGAAAATATACTCCCAGGCGCGCTGGCGCGTGGGACGGGATTCGATCTTCGTCAAATTGAGCCGGTACTTCTTGAAAGGGACCAGCATGTCGTGAAGCGTCCCGACCCGGTCCTTGACGGAAAACAGAATGGAGGTCTTATCGCGGCCCGTGGGCTGCGGCTCCGCGGTTCCAATGACCAGAAACCGAGTGAAATTGTGCTTCACGTCTTCAATGCGTGACGCCAGGATATCGAGGCCATACAGCTCAGCGGCTAAACGGGACGCGATCGCTACCCCTCCAACGGTTTTGGACGCCAGACGCGCCGCTTCGGAGGTCGAGGACGTCTCCACCACCCGCACACCGGGCAAATGGGATTCTATCCATTGCCGGCACTGGGCCAATGGCTGATAATGAGAGAAAATCACTTTGACGCCGCGGCCTCCCTGGTAACGAGCCGCTTTCCCAAGCAGGTATTGCCAGATCGGCAGTTCAAGCTCCGCACAAATGGACAACGTGGAATCCACAAACATGTCGAGTGTATGATTCACGATGCCTTCGGTTGAATTTTCAACGGGCACAACGCCATAATCGGCCCGCCCCTTCTCCACTTCAGCAAAAACATCAGGGATCGTGCGGACCGGATAGAGCTGCGCCCCATGCCCGAAGCTGCGCAGGGCGGCCTGATGTGTGAATGTCGCTTCCGGGCCAAAATAAGCCACTTTCAGCTGCTTCTGCAGACTCCGGCAGGCATGCACGACTTCGCGAAAGACGCTTTCCACCGCTTCCGGTGACAAGGGGCCCCGGTTCTTGGCCCGGAGTTTGGTTAATACATCACGCTCGCGACCGGGCGAAAAAACAACCTGGCCGTTCTTTTGTTTGAGCGCTCCGATGTTCTGAACGAGTTGCCCCCGTTTATTGAGAAGCTCCAGAAGGGACTTGTCCAGTTGATCGATATGAGAACGCAATTTATTTAACGTTGTCATTGGATGTGTAAGGGCGCACCGCTGCCCGCGCTTCCTCAATTTCTTTTAGCGCGCAGGCACCGCGGTAGTTTGCGGTGTGCGCCCGATCCTTTTAATGTCAGGGCGGACAGCCGTCCGCCCCTACAGTTCTCATGATAACCGACGCCATCCGTTTTGCTGTCTGATCGCGCCGGTAGGAATAAAAACGCCTGTCATGCATTGTACAGCTTGCGGGTCCTGGGGTGTCAAAAAATCGAACCCCCAGCCGGCGGGCCTGAAAACGCAATTCTCCGGCCAAATCAACCCGCCAGCTGTCTCTTGCGCGCTTTCGAGACCGCGGGAAATGACGGGCCACATCCCATTGGACGCCAAAACAGCAGGGCCCGCTGGACGGCCCCGTCCAAATCCGCAGCTTGCGCGGAAGAATTCCCCACCGCCGGCGGATCTTTCGAACAGCCTGAGCCAGTATCCCGGCTCGTATGCCGCGCCACCCCGCGTGCAAAAGACCAACCACCCGATGCCCCTCATCCGTTAAAAAAACCGGAACGCAGTCAGCGGTAAAAATGGCGAGCGGCTGATCCGACTGATCGGTCAGAAGGCCATCCACTCCAGCGAACTTTCTGGAGTGGCGCAGCGCCGGGACGATCGCCAAACGGGTTCCATGGACTTGCTCCGCCGTTGCCACCGCGGTCGGCCATTTCCGGGTTCTCAGAAGGCGCTCGAGCGCACCGGGCTCACGGGCATTACCTTGCCGGCGCCGGGTCGTAAACGATTGGATTCGAATCAAGGTTGGACGTAGAAAGAAGAGTTGTTGTCGGTTCCCGTTTGCACGCCACGGATGGCCATCATGACTTCTTCCGGATTGGACGAAGCCTCCAGGGCGGTCTCCAGAGTAATTTCCTGGGACTGGATCAGGCTCACGAGTGATTGATGGAAGGTTTGCATCCCGTAATAGCCGCCCTGTTTCATCATGGGACCGATTTCACTGAGCGTATTTTCCAAAATGTATTTTCGGATAATCGGCGTCACGATCATGACCTCAACCGCCGGCACGCGGCCAACCCCCGAGGCATGCGGCAGAAGGCGCTGGGACACCACCGCACGCAACGTATCGCCCAACTGATAACGGATCTGGTTCTGCTGGTGAGGCGGGAAGATGTCAATCACGCGGTTGACTGTCTGCATCGTATCGATCGTATGGATGGTGGAGAGCACCAGATGCCCGGTCTGCGCCGCCGTTAAGGCCGCCGACATGGTTTCCAGATCCCGCATTTCTCCCAGGAGAACAATATCGGGGTCCTGACGAAGCACATGCTTGAGCGCTTCCGCAAAACTGAGCGTATCCTGCGACAACTCCCGCTGGGAAACAATAGATTTCTTGTCTTCATGGACGTATTCAATGGGGTCTTCAATCGTCACAATATGCCGGCTGCGGGTCATGTTAATGTAATCCAGCATGGCCGCCAGGGTCGTGGATTTCCCGCTCCCGGTCGTCCCGGTGACCAATACGAGACCGCGCGGCTCATCCGAAATCTTCTGGATCACCGCTGGAAGCTTCAATTGCGAAAAGGACGGAACAATTTTTGGCACCAGGCGGATCGCCAAATTAACCACCCCGCGCTGGCGATACACATTGACACGGAACCGGCCCATCTCCTCAACGGAAAGCGCCAGATCGCACTCCATGCTTTCTTCAAAGGTTTTCAACTGGTGTTCGTTTAAAATACTTTTGACCCACTGTTCGATCTGGTCGCCGGAAATAGCCTCGGCTGTCTTGGCGACCAGGACCCCGTCCACCCGGAAAACCGCCGGCTTATTGGAGCGCAGGTGCAGATCGGACGCTTTTTTCTTCAACATCGTCTGCAGGAGGGCTTTGAGTTCCATTTTAATGATTCATCAGGAGCGTAAACGACTGGGCTTCAGGCGAAGAAATGCCGGCCGCTGAAGTTCATCTTCCAGATTCCTCCGTTTAGCGGCTTGAACATCCGGGGCGTCCGGAACCATTTCTCCCAGCGGCGCGCCGGCACCAACCCGAGCGGGCTCACGCCGCTCCACTCCTGTTCTCGACCGGACAACGCCTTTTTTGCTTCCCGATCCGGTTCGGACCGCCGGGAATCCGGTGGCGATGACCGTAATTTGAATGCGGTCTTCCAGATGCTCGTCAAAAGCATGGCCGTAGAACACATGGGCTTCGGGACAAGTGCTGTAAATGTAATTCATCGCCTCGCCCACTTCGTGCAAGGTGATATCGTGGCTGCCGACGATGTTCGTGATGACCCCTTTGGCGCCGTCGATGGAGACATCTTCCAGGAGCGGATTTCGGATCGCCGCCTGGGCGGCCCGAAGCGCCCGGTCAGGTCCGCGCGCTTCGCCGATCCCCATAAGGGCTTCGCCCGCATCCGTCATGACGGTCCGCACATTGGCGAAGTCCATATTGATTTCACCTGGGTGTGTAATGACATTGGAAATCGCCTGCACGGCTTGACGCAGCACGTCATCCGCGATGCGGAAGGCATCTTCAAAACGGGTCGTGGGCTCGACGATAGAAAACAACCGGTCATTCGGGATGACGATCAAGGTATCACAGTAGGCCTTCAATTCTTTGAGGCCGCTGTCCCCCTGGACCAGCTTCACGCGTCCTTCGAACTGAAACGGCCGCGTCACCACGCCGACGGTCAGGGCTTTGCACTCTTCCTTGGCGATGCGCGCCACCAGCGGTGCGGCACCCGTCCCGGTTCCACCGCCCATGCCGGCCGTCACGAACACCATGTCCGATCCCATCAGAACTTCCCGGATCTTGTCGGTGGACTCTTCAGCTGCCTGACGTCCGATGCTTGGATTTCCACCCGCTCCAAGGCCGCGCGTAAGCTTCTCGCCCAGCTGGATCATCAGAGGCGCTTTGCTGCGGCGCAACGTCTGCGCGTCGGTATTGGCGGCGACAAACTCCACATGGCGCAGTTCCGCTTCGATCATGCGGTTGACGGCATTGCCGCCGCCCCCCCCCACACCGATGACGCGGATGACGGCCGGTTGTTCGCGAACATCCTCCGCCAGTTTGATTCGCATCAGAATGTCTCCTCAACCCATTCCCGCAGGCGTGCGGTCCAGTTCCCGCTTCTCGAACGCCGGCGGCTGATGATCGCCGCGCTCTCCGCCCGGAACGGGAAACTGAGAAGACCGATTGCGGTCGCAAAGCTGGGATTGCCGACAATATCGCTTTTGCCGACCACCCCCTGTGGAAGACCGATCCGCGATGACAGCTGAAGGATCCGATCGGACGCCTGTTCGATCCCTTTCAACAGGGATCCCCCTCCCGTGAGAATCACTCCCCCGGGAACCACGCGGTCCGCATAACCGGAGTCCTGAAGCTTCTCGGAAATCAGCGTAAAAATCTCTTCCACGCGCGGTTCGATAATATCCACCAGAAAACGCCGGTTGACTTTACGGAAGGTGCGCCCATCCATGGCCGTGAAATTCACTTCGTTTTCATTCTGTTCCAGAAGGTTCGACATGGCCACGCCGTAGTTTTCCTTGATCTGCTGAGCCTGAGAAAGCGACGTGCGGAGCCCGTAAGCGAGATCACGGGTAATGGCGTCCGCCCCGAGAGGCAGCTTCTCGGTAAAATGCACGGACCCGTCGAAGTAAACCGCCAGATCCGTCGTCTGCCCACCGATATCAACCAACAGAGACCCCAGATCGCGCTCCTCCTGCGTGACCACGACTTCCCCAGCCGCCAGAAGCCCGTAGATCGGTTCGGTTACGGAAAATCCGGCCGCATTGATCGCTTTGAAAATATTGTTAAGGTGAGACCGCGACGCGGTCACGATGTGCACATCCACTTCGAGAAGCGATCCCTCCATCCCGACGGGATTGGGAACTCCCTGTTGACGGTCAAGGGTGAATCCCTGCGGAATCGTGTGGATGATTTCGCGGTCCGGGGACATGTGAACAGCTTGCGCGCTTTCGATCGCTTTTTCCACATCCTCCGCGGTAATTTCCTTGTCGGTGCGCGCGATATTGAGCGCGCCGTGATTGTTGAAGGTCTGGAGATGGCTTCCCCGCACAGCGATGGTCAGGTCTTTCACCATTTCCTTGGCGACATCTTCCGCTTCCTCACAGATACGGGTGACTGCGCGGGCGGTCTCATCGATATTAATGACAACGCCTCCCTTGAGGCCGCCGGGACAGGCGCTGCGAGCTCCGCTGAGTACCTCGATCTGTCCGGTTTGTGCATCCCGGCGACCGATTACGCAAGCGACTTGCGCACTTCCGATATCCAGTCCGGCTACGATGTCTGTTTTCGCCATGGTTTCTCCCCTGAACCGAGTTATTTTACCGACTTCGGCCTTATAATGATACGCCCCTGCTCAAAAAATCGCAAATCCGCCAGAGCGGCTCCTCCCAAATGTTGATGGGTATCCTCCAGAACACTTGAAAGAGCCGTCAATTTTTCAATAACCCCTTTTGACTCCAACGGCCCCCACGTGATGTGCGCCCCGGTCTTGAGATCGAACGCCATGTTGCCCAGCCGGTCATCGCTGATGGCCGCGACCTGACTCCAAAAGGATTTCTGTTTCGCAAAGGAAGCGATCCACTGACCCAGGGCCGGGCGCGCCAGAGCCGGATTGAATTTGGCGCTCGGCAACTGGCTCCAACTTCCCGGGAGAATCGGGAACACAACCCCTTCCTGATCCATTCCCATCGACTCCATCCGGACCAACGGAACGCGGGGCTCGATCCGCGCAATAATGAGATTAGAGGAAAGATTCCTTTCGAAATGAACCGCACAAATGGCCGGATTCTTTTTCTCCAACCGGTGTTCGGCCCATAACGCAATCCCGGGCACCCAAAGCCAATACCGCCGGGTCGGCCACTCCAGAGTAACCGGTTGTCCGGCCAGGGTCTTCGGGGCCCGCATTTCGATCAGGGGCGTATGACGGCGCAAAAAACCGCTGAAGAGCGAATCGCTCTGGACAATGATGCCCAGCACAAAACCGGCCGCCAGCACCGCCACCCCGCTGCGCATCAGCCAGACGCTGGCATGCTGCTTCAACTTTTCACGACGGCGATACCGCAATACCACGCGCTGTTTGCGCTTCGCCTTACGCCGCAAATGAGCACTCCGCAATTTTTAGAACCAGCGCGTCGAAATCCATTCCAACCGCCCGGGCCGCATCCGGCAAAAGGGACGTCTCCGTCATGCCGGGGACGGTGTTCACTTCCAGAAGGGTCGGACCCGCCTTCCGGTCCACGATCAAATCCACCCGAGCCACCGCTCGAACCTGAAGCACGCGGCAAGCGGCCAAGGCCAGTTCACTGGCCCTGCGGGACACCGCGGCTGACAGCGACGCCGGCAGAATATGGCGGGATCCTCCCGGCGCATACTTGGCATGAAAATCGTAAAAAGACCGGTCACAGGGGACGATCTCAATCACCGGCAGCGTTTGTTTTCCCAAAACACCGACGGTAATTTCCGGCCCGCTTAAAAACTTTTCAACCAGGAGCGTCGACCCGTAACGGGCCGCGCTCCTTACCGCCGGTCCCCATTCGTTGGCCGAACGCACAATCGAAACCCCGATCGCCGAACCTTGATCCACGGGTTTCACAACCAATGGAAAACCAAAACGTTTCGCTTGTGGAAGACTTTTCGGGAGTTCTTCTTTTTGGAGTGAGAACCAGGGAGCTGTCGGGAGGTGGGCCGCTTCAAATAGTCGTTTGCTGGCGATTTTATCCATGGCCAGAGCCGAAGCCAGGATACCAGAACCGGTGTAGGGAATGCCCAGCCATTGGAGGAGCCCTTGAACCGCGCCATCCTCACCGCCGGGACCGTGGAGTGCGATGTAAGCACAATCGATTTTGTGACGCTGGAGAGAAGCGGGAAGCGGTTTGGCGGCATCGATGGCGACGGCGTGGAATCCTTGTCTTTTAAGCGATTGCCAGATGGCACAGCCTGTTTTTAAGGAAATATCCCGCTCCGCAGAAGTGCCCCCCATCAAAACACCGATGCGGCGGCCGCGCAGCCAGCGGCGAAAATTTTTCACGATGACCACTCACCGACCAATTTCACTTCAGGTTCAAGTTGAATTCCAAACCGATCAAACACGGTCTGCTGGATCTGTTTCATTAACGTTTGCACGTCCGAGGCCCGTGCGTTTTTTTCGTTAATGATAAAATTGGCATGACGCTCCGAAACACGAGCTCCCCCCGCCACCAACCCCTTCAAACCGGCCTGCTCGATCAACCGGGCGGCGGCCTGCCCCGGCGGATTTTTGAAGACGGAACCACAGTTATTTGTGGCCAGCGGCTGAGTCTGCGCGCGGACCTTCAAAAGCGTATCGACGCGGGAAATTATAGAACTTCGATCGTCGGGTTTCAAACCCAGCGTGGCCCCCAGAATCCAGCGGCCGTCAAGACTAGATCGACGGTAATCGAACGTGAGTTGATCCCTGAGCAATGTTTCCACCGATCCGTCCGGCCGGATAACATCCACGGAAAGAACGACCTGTCCCAGCGCGCCGTCACGCGTGCCGGCGTTCATGACAAGCCCGCCGCCGATCGTTCCCGGGACACCGATCAGAAACTCAATCCCGGAAAGTCCTTTTTCCGCGCAATGTTTCACAAGCGTCGGCATCCAGGCACCGGCTCCCGTGATCACGCGGTCTTTTTCGATGACAATGTTTCGGAAATCCCCTTGAAGATGGAGGACCAATCCGCGCACCCCGCGGTCTGACACCAGCACATTGGATCCGGCACCGAGGAAAAAAACAGGCAGGGGATGTCGCTGAAGACACCGATGGAGGGCGATCAACTCCGAACGCGTATTGACGTCGGCAAAGAAATCCGCCGGTCCACCGATGGCCAACGAGGTATGACGCGAGAGAGGTTCGTTTTCACGAAGGGTGGGGCAGGCGGACCGCAGTTCGTCAAGAAGGGACATTTTCCAGCAATTGTTCCCCGTATTTCCAAACGTCTCCGGCGCCCAACGTCACGACCACATCACCCGATTGAAGCTCAATGCGAAGTTTCTGCAGGTCGACAGGGTTCGGAAGCAAACTGGCGGATGGGTGAGTCTTGCGCATTTCATCCAGGATCAGGCGGGAACTGACCCCTTCGATCGGAGCCTCGCCGGCCGGATAAATATCCAACACGTTCACACGATCGGCATTCCGGAAGCAGTTGGCAAAATCAGAGCAGAGCGCCTGGGTCCGCGTGTAACGGTGAGGCTGGAACAGCACCACCAGCCTTCGAGTAGGGTAGCGCTCGCGCAGCGCGGATAACGTGGCGCGGATCTCGGTCGGATGATGCCCATAGTCATCGATCACGGTGAAACCGTTCTTTTCCCCTTTTAACTCCATCCGACGGCCGACTCCCTCGAAACCGGCCAGCCCGTCGGCGATCTGCGGGAAGGAAATCCCGAGCTCGAGTCCCGAAACCACCGCAGCCAAAGCGTTCTGCACATTGTGCCGGCCAGGCACCTGAAGATGGATCTCGCCCAATAACCCGGCGGGACCTATCACCTGAAACGTTGAACCGCTCACATCCACGCGCAGCTGATCCGCGCGGTAGTGTGCGGACGGATCAAAACCATACGTGATGATCCGCCGCGTCATCCGCGGGATCTGGGCCCGGACGTGCGGGTCATCCAGGCAGACGATGACGCAGCCGTAAAATGGAACGCGGCTGGCGTATTGAACAAAGGCGTCGCATATTTTTTCGAAGGTTCCGTAATAATCGAGATGGTCATTGTCGATATTCGTGATGATCGCCAAAGCCGGAGAGAGCTTCAGGAATGAC
Source organism: Elusimicrobiota bacterium (assembly GCA_041660185.1). NCBI lineage: Bacteria > Pseudomonadati > Elusimicrobiota > Elusimicrobiota bacterium. The sequence continues at coordinate 23,444 of JBAZWU010000011.1, forward strand.
CCGTCGGATTCATCCGCTTCCGCCACCAAGTAATCCCCCTGCCCCATTCGAGCGCCCGAATCGATATGTTTCAGGCGTCCCCCGACGACAACGGTAGGGTCGAGCCCGCCGGCTTGAAGCACCGCGGCCACCATGGATGTGGTCGTGGTTTTCCCGTGCGTCCCGGCGATGGCGAGCGTGTACTTGAGGCGCGCCAGCTCCGCCAGCATTTCAATACGCGGGATCACGGGAATCCCCTGCGCCCGGGCCTGAACCACTTCAGGGTTCTGCTGAGACACCGCCGTGGAGGTGACAACCACTTGAACCCCTTCAACATTCGACGCCTGATGCCCGGCAAAGATCCGGGCGCCCAGCCGCTGCAAGCGCTGGGTGACAGGGGTTTCTTTCAAATCCGACCCGGATACTTTATAGCCGAGTGTGACCAGCACTTCGGCGATTCCGGACATCCCGGCCCCGCCGATTCCCACAAAGTGAATACGCTGTATTTTTTTGAACATGCTAGATCCTAGATCATCTGTAATATGGCAAATTTTAAATACTCTGTCTCGGGCATCGTCAGGAAAATGGGATGGTCCCTGGCCTGAGATCTCAGTTCCACTAGCCGGACATTGCGGTTGGCACGCTTGGCCGCGCGGCGGAGAACTTCAAGAAAAAGCTCCCGCGTCACATGGTGGGAGCAGGAGGAACTGGCCAGAATCCCGCCTTTGGGGAGCGCGCTCAGAGCCAGGGCATTCAGTTTCTCATAGGCCTTCAAGGCCGCTGGCAGATGTTTCTTCGAACGGGCATACGCGGGAGGATCAACCGCAATTACATCGAAAGGTCCCCCGGGATTTTGTTTGGAAAGAAGCGCCACCGCATCCCCTTCGACACACGTGACGCGATCAGACACGTTGTTTAACTCGGCATTTTTCTGGGCCAACTCCAGCGCCGCGTGCGCGCTATCGACGAGAACTATTTCCCGTGCACCCGCCAGAGCCGCCGCTACGCCAAACCCGCCGGAGTAACAGAAAGCATCCAGGACCCGCTTCCCCCGACAATACGGTGCCAGAGCCTGACGGTTGTCCCGCTGGTCAAAATAAAAACCGGTCTTCTGCCCGCCGATCAAGTCGACCTGAAATTTTCCATTCTCGGTTTCAATCTGGACAGGACCCATCATCTCTCCGAACACAACCTTCGGGGGCTCCTGGGGCAATCCTTCCAGTTCGCGCAAAGCCGAGTCCGCACGCCAGATGATGACCCGGGGCTGGAACACCTTCCGGAGCGCCCCGACAAGGAGATTCCGGCATTGCTCCATCCCGGCCGCGACCGCCTGAACCACCAGATGATCGCCATAACGGTCGACCATCAGCCCGGGAAGACGATCGCTTTCACCGAAGACGGCACGATACGCGTGGCCGTTCGGATAGCATTTTTCGCGCCAGGTGAAGGCCTCGATCAAGCGCTTTTCAAAAAAACTTTCGTCAATATCTTCTTTTTGTGAGGTCAGAATCCGGAAAGCGATCAGCGAATGCGGATGGTAAAAACCACGTCCGATAAAACCAGCTCGGGAATGAACCAGGTCCGCCAGGGACCCGGGAGCAATGCCCGTTGGTGCCTGGGCCACTTCATTGGAAAAAGCCCACAAATGACCGCCCTGCAGGCGGCCTTCTTCCCGGGGTTTCAGGATGATCTGTGGATAGTCCAAGTTATCTTAAGGATGCGGATGCTCTGTTAAAGCTGCGCATCCACCCATTTGCGTACTTGCTGCTTGACGGTCAGGTAATTGGACTTGGTGAGAAGAAGGGTCTGCGTATCCACCAGCTTCTTCACCTGGTCGGAGAAAGGCTGAGCCGCGGGCCGGATCGTGGCCAGGACAGGCTTGGTCGAGGCCAGACATTCCAGAAGCGTCATGCGGAAGCGCTCCGACATCATTTCCATGGAACCAATCTCATCGATCACGATGAGGTCTTTGCTCATGAGCGCCAGCTTCAGCGCCGGAATTCCCACATTTTCAAGAGCGTTCAGATCCACGCCATATTTTCCGAGCTGATGAGGACTCTTCAGGTTTTTCGCGGCCAGGACGCGCTCCTGACCATCAAACGTGCGGATCATGAAGCCTCTCTGGATGCGGCCAGAGAGGATATGTTCGGTATAAAACCCTCCGATGCGGGCTCGCTTGGCCAGGGTGACTTCCCGCAAAAGCGTGGTTTTGCCCACCGCGCGCGTACCCGCGATGAAAAGATTTTTGCTCAAGGGATCTCCCATAGACGATGGATTTGGGGCAGAATTCGCACGTCCTTTAAACAATGACTCGCCTGGCCCCACCAGGACACCAACCGCGCCATCGGAATCGACTGGGCGGTTCCCCAATCGGTCGCCGGCTGCAGGATAAAAGGAATATCCCGCCGAACTCCCGCCACCAGATTCACGGCACGTAAGAACTCCGCTTCGGTTGTTTGACCGGTCAACACCATTTTGACAAAGATTTTGTCTCCGCCCACGTTTAGAAACCATCGATGCGCCTCCCAGAAATCATGCTCCGTCGCGCTGGGGGGTTTGATATCCATCGCCACCCAGTCGCAATGTCCGATTACACGTTCCAGAGCCTGCGGCAGAGTTCCGTTGGTCTCAAGGTACACGCGCCGTTGGCTCTTTTTAAGGAGCGGTAACAACTGTTCCAAAAAAGCGATTTGCAGCAAGGGCTCGCCGCCGGTCAACGAAACGACCGAACCTGGAACACCCTGATCGAGTTTCGCGATCCGCTCAATCAACTCCTGAAGAGTTACGGAGAATCCAGCTTTTTCCGGGATGCTTTCCGGCGTATCGCAATAATTGCAAACCAGATTGCAGCCGCCGAAACGCACAAACACCTGCGGCTCTCCGACCCGCAGCCCTTCTCCCTGCCGACTGGCAAAAACATCCAATATAAAACTCACAACCAGTAACGCGCCGCTGTCTGGGCTGTTTCCCAAACCGCTACCGAAACAAGCCGGGCCCCCCGTTCCCGCCAGCATTTAGCCAGTTCACGGGCGATGAATCGGGCCAGATTTTCCGCACTGGGATTGTCTCGGACAAACGGCGGATAGTTATTGAGATTGACATGGTCCATCGGTTTGATCACCGCATCCAAAGCGCGCTGCAGGACCACGAAATCTGTTAGATATTTTACTTTGTTTTGGAGCTTTTTTCCTCGGATAATCACCTCCACCTTAAAATCGTGAGGGTGGAGGGGTTCGGTGGCGCCATGATAATGCCGCAGGGCATGATCCGCCGTGAATCCAGATCGAACCAGAACGTCAAACATGTTTTAGACCCATGTTCCGATATCGACCCGTTTGACACCGGGAATCGGTTCGCCCAGAAAACGACGGCCGGTCCGCTCAAATTTCTCAGGAGCATCGCTGACATAAAACCGTCTGATTGCCGAATTGTTCGAAGACGCTTCCAAATGGTTTTCGTTCAACAGCTGACCCATCGCGCGGGCCGTCTCCTCAGCCGAATCAATCAGCGTGACGTGGGGTCCCGCGACCGAACTCAACAACCCTTTCAGTAAGGGGTAATGCGTACAACCCAGCACCAGCGTATCGATCTTGTTTTCCAGAAGCGGCAACAGATATTCCTTCACAATGTCTCGTGCCACCGGTTTGTCAATCCATCCCTCTTCCACCAGCGGCACGATCAGGGGGCACGCCTGGCCGAACACCTCGGCGTGCGGATCCAGATAATGGATGGCCTCGGAATAGGCCTGGCTCTCAATCGTGCCCTCGGTCCCGATCACGCCGATCCGCTTCGTTTGGGTCGCGGCCAATGCCGCTCGAGCCCCCGGCGCAATCACACCGATAATCGGAACCGTAAAACGCTGCCGCATCACCGGCAGGGCAAAGGCGCTGGCCGTGTTGCAGGCCACCACCAACATCTTCACGCGCTCCTGCATGAGAAATTGTCCGATCTCGGTCGAAAAACGGACGATGACATCCCGGGATTTTGAACCATAGGGAACCCGGGCCGTGTCACCGAAATACGTGATGGACTCCCGTGGCAGCTGCCGCATGACCTCGCGCAAAACCGTCAATCCCCCCACACCCGAGTCAAACATTCCGATCGGAAGGTCAGTCATTGTACTCATGAGTTGTTAGCGCCTTTCTTGACGTTTTCGTTCATCATAGACTCGAATACCAGTCACCAACGATTCAATCAGCCGCTGGCGGAACGAGGCTTTCTGCAATAATTTTGCTTCTTTTACGTTGGATAGAAAACCCGCTTCCACCAAAACCGCGGGCATTTCAGCTCCGCGCAAAACATAAAAACCGGCCTGCTTGACCCCCAGGCTGGGCTCAGACAACCTCTGGGCCGCCGCACGGGCGATCAGAGCTCCTAAAGAGGAGGATTCATTAATATAGGCCGTCTTAACCAGCGATCGGAGAACCGCGGCGACCTCCCGAGGGGAAGGCGTTTTACCTTCCAGGGCTAAGGGAGAGTTTTCCAGACGCGCCACCGCATCGGCATGAGGATCCGACGCGTTTTCCGATAGGAAATACACCTCAAACCCTTTCATGCGGGTGGAGAGCGACGCATTACAGTGCAAGGAGATAAACAAATCCGCGTTATGGCGATTGGCCAATTGGGCCCGTTCTTCAAGAGGAATAAAAGAGTCATCCGTACGGGTCATAAGAACCTCGTAATCCTCTTTCTCGCGTAAGGCATCGGACAGCTCCTGTGCCAAAATGAGATTAATCCTTTTTTCTTCAATCCCGCGAGCACTCACAGTTCCAGGATCTTTCCCCCCGTGCCCGGGATCAATGACGATGCGGCGAACGGCTTTGGCAGAACGCGCGGTTGTTTCAGGAACTGCGGGCTTGGGTGCAACAATTGGAGGAATCGGTTCAGGGGAGGCGACTGGCGCCGGTTTGGATGGAAGAGGAGTAGGGGCTTTGGGTTTCGATTTAGCCGCCACCGGAGCGACGGGCTTGGCCGTGGGAGGCCATTTCAATTTAATATGAGTTACGCGGTAAAACTCCGGTTGGGCGAAAAAGCTGACGGGGACCCAAAACCCTTCATCATTTTGAACGGTGGGCCGCTCCAGGCGGAAGCGCCGCCCATTAATGAACGCGGGCGATGCACCATAGAAAAACCGGACAACATCGCCGTGCAATAACAAATCAACATTCTTAGCTACGGGATGCCAATGCAGATGGCCATCAAACAAAACAGCGACCTGTGCGAGGGACACGTAGGAACACCTGTTAAATTCAGAAACTTTCAGAAAGGATTTCCAGATTGAAATGGAATGAGGAGGGGCGGGCGACTGGCGAATAACCGGGATCAGCTGCTGGTTTGTGGCGGCATGCATAGTCCCCAGAGGGCAAAGAAGAAAAAAACCGCTTATCCAGGCCCGGAGAAGCGGGTCAACCAAGGTGTTTCTCATGGAAGAGTAATTTTACCATTCCCGACGAACCTTCGGGAAGCCGTGAAGAGATTTACGCCGGGCGCTGACACGATAAAAGGCGGGTGGAGTGCCTTTTATGCCACACTCGCCACCCGCTCGTTAAGTGCCCGATAGAGACACGACACCTCGGCCTGACATTTAACGGGGATGTGTCCGTGGCGCGGATGCCGATGACTCGTCCTTGATGATGGCAAAGACCCGCCGGTTCATTTGTTTTTCGGATTTGGTGAGATTGGTCGCACGCGCTGTGACCTGGCCGTACCCTTCTGCTTTCAAGCGATCTCCATCAATTCCGTACGCATCAATCAAGTACTGGCGAACGACATTTGCCCGGGCTTGAGCCAGCTCGAAATCCGCCGGCTTCCCACTCACCCCGTCGGAATGTCCGAAAATATCGGCCGTCGTTTTGGGATGGGCCTTCAGGTAATCCGCAAATTCCTTCAGGTCCCCGGCATACTTTTGAGAGAGGCGGGTGCTCCCGGCATCAAAAAGGATCAGGAGCCGTGTCCCATTTCGATCATTCACATTCCAGTTTTCATTCACGGATTGGTTCATGGCGTCAATCTTCGCCGCGCTATCAACGTTGGCATTCCCCCGAAGGTCTTCGCCCCAGATGCGCGAGGATACCAAGAGTATCAGAACCAGGATTTCAAAGGCGGCATATCGATTCATATTTTTTGCCTCTCTTACTCTTCCATTTCGCGTAAATAAAGTTGCAGGGGTGAATGACTATACTGATTCATGGGGTATCCTCCGATGGACTTGCCATGCGGATTTCTGGTGTTGGCGAGGCTTGAAACAGATGGTCTGACAGGACGAATTTCAGGCCCGCGCCCCAGATGGTTTCCTTATTCTGATAAAACTGGCCCTCGTAACGGGGCCCCATTTTGAACTGAACGAAATACGAGATGCCCCGCCCCTTTGAAAACGCATCGCCGGTTTTAAATCCGATCTGCGAGATCCAAGTCACATCCCAATTGGAGCGCTCCCATGCTTGGACATCGTTGGCCCAGTAGGAATGCCAAAAGCTTTTCTCGGAGGTGTTGAAATAGAGTTCACTCCCCCCCTGGATGGCCTTGCGGCCGCTCCAATTGGGTTTGGTATGGATAGCTTGCTGGTATCCACCGTAGAACCGCAGTGCCTTATAGACTTGCACGGATAGAGTCTCCCGCCAGGCCTCCCATGAATTGCTTTGGCCTACCAAATTGTTCTCGCGCAGGTAATCGTCCCCTAAATGCGAACTGTCGTGGTAGAACATCGAACGCAAGGAAAACCACTTGATGCGCAGATCCAATGGCACATTGCCGTAAAAATCGACGACCTGCAAATTGTGTGAGGAAGTCGCATCAAAACGCGTATTAATGGCCCCTCCCACATTCAGCTGCAGAACCCCCACATCATCGAGCGCCCAACGGTATAGTCCTAAATAGTCGCCGATATCGATCCGGGCAATCGCTGTGTGCGAAACGGGAAAACCGAGTTGAAACCCGAAATGGGGCTCAGCGGGATCGGCTTGAAGTGGCGAGAAGAGCTCATGGGCGGTTGGAAAACTTTGCGTTTCATATCCGGCTGCAGAGAAACATGGAATCGTAAGTACAAGGGCTAGGAGAACAAATCGAAAGTTCCTCAAGCTACTCCTATTCATACGGGCTTACGTCCTTGAATAATCCGAATCGCCATCACCACCAGGGCAACAACAAGCAAGAGATGGATGACCCCTCCCAACGTATAGGAAGTGACGAACCCGAGAACCCAAAGAATCAGCAAAACAACAAAGATTGCCCATAGCATAAAAACCTCTTACATGGGTATATAGTAGGAGTAATTGATCCGGCTGTCTATATCGGAAGAGAGCTATTTTTCGCGTCTGTCATCCTATTAGGGGGAAGTGTAAGGGAAACATCCGTAACGCGCCTTAAATTCTTTCGATGCTGTTGACCAGCCGGGGCTCAGGGTAATAGTGCACGGTCACACGATCGCCGGGGCGCAATTCTAAAAAGTTGATTTGTCGATTATGATCGGTGATCGGTGTATTGGTATCCAGGAAAAACTCCATAGTTGTTCCTGCGGTGCCAATGACTGTGATCTTTTGCAGGACCACGTCAGAAGCGATGATGGTCCCGGTGATTTCATTCGACTGGACGATCGGACTTCCCTGCTTCAGCATTTGACCCTCATCCCGCGGCGTACCATAAGAACCCTCATATCCCGCCTGGACATAGCCTGAAGAGATCAGGAACAAACTCCCCCACATCATCATCCAGAATATGTTTCGCATGATGGCATTCCTCCTCATCCAGCCGAGAACGACGGCAGATACTATCCGGTGGGTTTCCACATATTATTTTACCATTTGCCGACGATGCAAAGCGGGTTTTACCGGCTCCCGGCGGGGAGGATTCTGCGGTTAGCCGAGTTCGATGGTGACGCGTTCGAGCTTGCCGTCCCGCAGGGCGCGGGCCAGGCTATCGGGAAGGAAATGGACTGGATAACGGGATTCTTCCCCGTTGACTTGAACCACCGTGAAAGCGACCGGTCGGACCGCGCCCGGACCAAACGTGTCCCGCCGCTTGGGGTTGTGATAGACCACCCAGCTCCGGTTAAACAGCCGGAAACCAAAGGACTGCGGCGGAAATCCATCCCGCTCTTTTTCACTAAAAAACCACCGGGGCAGCGTCGGTTCCGGCTGGAAATGAAGCTCGCCGTTCACCCACCGGAACGGCCAGCGTCCGAGCCCCATATGGAGCAGCATGCTGATCCACTCCGCGGTGGCGCCGGTCAACCGGGCGACAAATCCCATGCCGTGCACGCGTTGATCGCTGAAACGGCTGCTGGCGATAAAAGACGAATTTTCCAGAATGGACCGGCCATAGCGGTGAGGGTTCTGAAAGGCAACCAGGCCGTTGCGCAGATCCGAGAAGAATTCTTTGGCCAGGCCGCTACGCAGCGTTTCCAACAGGAACTTATACGCCATGTGCAGAAAAATCGATTCATTCTCGAGCCAACCCGGTGAAAAGATCTTATTGCGGCCGATCTCATAGGATTCCTTGTCGAGCGACACATTCAACCGATACATCTTCAATTTGCGATCAAACAACGCCGACGCGCGAACCGCCTGATAAATTTTGCGGGCCTGCTGCGGGCTGCGCACCACCCGCAATGCATGAACGGGACCTTCCAAAAAAGGACTGATCGGGATTTGTTTAAACGTCAGCGCCTTGACGTACTCGACGGGTTTCCCGTCATCCGGTACGGCAGTCGCCGGCAGCATCTTGTAGTCGACGACCTCGTTAATAAAATAGGTGGGACAGAGCCCGCGCTTCATCACCTTGGCCAGTCCGGTATCCAGAACAGAAGCCACCGCTGATAAAAGCGCCTCTATATCGCTGCGGCTCAGGGGCACCTCATTGCCGCTGACGCCGAAACGCACACGCTCACGAAACTGTTCCCGCAAGGACGCCAGTGTATCCCATGTTTTAAAAAAGTCGCCCGGCTGGACCAGGGTCAGCGCTTCACGAACCGCGTGAAGGAACTCCGCCACCTCCTCGGCGATGGCATGGGTTTCATTGTCGTCCAGAAATTCCGCCAGATGCTCCTGAAGAAATCGGACCCAGCGGCGCAACTCAAAGGCCTCACTGGTGGAGGACCCTATCAGCCCGGGCAACCCATTCAGCGCATCACACCATCCCGGTCTTTCGGCTTCCATTTCGATGCCGACACCGAAGGGATCCAGCGTCGCCGCTTTGATCCCGATGAGCCCCAGGATCTTGGCCAGAAGGGAGGTCTGGTAGATCCGGCCGGCTCCATACTGGGTCCGGACTTTAAAGGGATCGTCTTTGCGCTGATGCAACCGTTTGGTCTTCTCAGGATCCCGGACAACCGCACCCATTTGACGGATTTGCCTGTCCACGCGACGAACATATTTCTTGTGGCGGGGCTGCACCACATGATCATTGTCGTAATAGGTGAAATCCCGGCGTTCCACCAGAAGCCACCGCAGCCGGTCCGGATAAACCGCATAAAAACTCTCAAGAAAATCCAGGTTATAGGTCCAGTGATCCACCCAATAACCCTCTCCGTGCGCGGCATCCTGAATTTTCTCTGCCTGCGCCAGAATGTCGAGAAAATGCTCCTGAGCCCCCTGCCGGTTATCCTCTTCATGCGTTAAACGTTCGAAAAGCTCCCCGGGGCTGAATGGCTTGGTTAAAAAATGACGCCACCCGGGCCGGATCTTTGGCGGGAAACCCGCTTCAACGGCGTCTAACCGCTCCGAAGGGACATAGAATTTTTCAAACTGGATCATGAGCGGGTTATAGCCGTCCAGCTGGATCAGGTTAAAGAAGGTTTCGATATTGGTGGAATCGATCCCCTGGTACAGGAACGTCTCAGACCGGCGGTTTTGATTGACATCCCGATAATTGCCGGTCCCCTGGGAAAAATAGGTCGGCGACAGCTCAAAGAAGTTATAGTCCCGTTCCATATCCCCATGCTTGCGCGAGTAATAATGAAACACCTTGGGGCGCCCCGGGCCGGAGATCTGAAAGGGCTGTCCGCCGCGCAGCATATTATCCAGAAACGCCTGACGGCTGTACGCATCCAGAACGGGAAGGGCGGAATGAACTGAAAAGGTATCCATCAACCGGCGGATCAAGGCGGAGTTCTCCGTTCGCTTCTGCTCGGCGTAGCCGGAGGACGATCGAACCAGATCCTGAAAATTTTTCGCCTGTTCCCATCCATCGGCCTGACCGTAGTACGATTGAATCGTCGTGGACTGGCCGGGATGCAGCGTCATGGACGTCAGGCTGAGGGCGCAGGCAGACATCGATTCGGTCTGCATGAAGCCATTGGCCCTTCGATTCGACTGAAAAGCGATCGGATGCTGAAAACTGGTGTCCGAGCCGAAGACCTGAACCGGATCGACCAGAAGAGGCAATAGCTTCCCCTGGGACAACGAAAACGCAAAGAATCCCCCATGGATCCAGTGCACTTCAGGCTTGTCGGACGGTTCGGTTTTCAATTTAAAAAACGGCAGGCGATCGTCCGCATGGGTCACCTGGGCAAACGCCTCCATGGTGCGGGACATGTGCTTGCACAACCATTCATTCAACCCATAGGGAACGACGTGGGGCAGGCCGTCCAGCCAATCCCCTTTGATCACCCGGCGGCCGATGTTCTCGACATGGACCAAACGCACCAGAACCGGAAGCGTTTCATTCGGGACATTGAAATAGGTGACACGGATTCGCAAGCCCAGCGCGGGATTCGTTTCTTCTATTTCAATTTCCTCCGGCCGAATCCTCAAAAGTTGAAGGGGTTTTCCCGAAGCCGACATCTGGAAGGGTTCATAGATCACTTTGGACGGATGCGACCGGAAAAAGCTTCGAAAACCCAAGAGAGGCGTCGTGATATACGCCTTATTGGCGGGATAAAACTCCAGCATGGCCCCGCCTTATTACGGATCCCGAAACTGGAAAGGCACTGCCCCCGGTTGGTATAGAAAACCCACATCGGCTTGCCGTATTCGCCGGCGATTCCCGGCAGAAAGCTGGAAAAGGCGTGAGCCTGATTGTACTGCTCGATAACAAAGGAGTCCTTCTGAAAGGAAAATTTGGCGGGCATCGTTCGGCTATTGTATCAGAAAGTGTTTCCCAGGCAAAAAGTACCGTTTAGAAATAGCGGGTTAACGCGCGGACGAAACGGACGAGGCGTTGCTGAGTTCGGCGGAGCGGGCAGCGGAAGGGTTTTTCGTCCCGAGTTCTTCACACATCACACGCAGGACTTCGGCCACGGACCAGGCTTGAGCGGTGCAACCACGAGGGTCATGCGGCAAATCCCCATCAAAAATCTCTGAAATGGTCCCCAGGCCGCCTTCCCACAAATGCGTCAGGAGAAGCGCCAGGTGAGCCCGCAGGTGTGACTGGGTTTTGGCGGATTTGCCGTTGACCTTCTGGTAAGCGGTCAGGAACGGCCCGATCAGCCACGCCCAGACCGTTCCCTGGTGGTAAGCCGCGTCCCGGCTCCGGGGATCCCCGGTATAACGCGACGCATAACGCGGGTCCTTCGGATCAAGCGTGCGGAGCCCGAACGGCGTTAAAAGCCGCTCTTCGATCAGAGAAACGATGCGGGCGGCACGGTCCGGACTGACGCTTTCGAAAGGAAGGCTCACGGCAAATATCTGATTCGGACGCAGGCTGGTGTCGCGCTGCTCGCCGTTGATCACGTCGTAGAGATACCCCTCCTCCTCAAACCAGAACTGCCGGTTGATGGAAGTCCAGACTTTCTCGGCAAGCCCCACCCATGTTTTGGCCTGTTCTTTGTCTCCCAGACGTGTTCCGATTTGATCCATGATCCGAAGGGCGTTATACCAGAGCGCCTGAATTTCAATCGGTTTTCCGGTGCGGGGGGTCACCACCCAGTCGTTTATTTTGGCGTCCATCCAGGTGAGTTGGAGCCCGGGCTGGCCGGCATAAATCAGCCCATCCACATCCATGTGGATCTGATAATGCGTCCCGTTCTGGTAGTTCAGGAGAATCCCTTTCATTGCCTCCCACAGATGGTCGCGGACAAAATCAAAATCCCGTGTGTAGCGCAGAAAATGAAAAACCGCCAGAATAAACCACAAACTGGCATCGGCCGTATTGTATTCGGGGTTTCCGGAGGAGTCCGGAAAACGGTTCGGAACAAGCCCGTGATTCATCACCTGGGCATACGCCTGCAGGATGTCGCGCGCCGCCTGATAACGTTCCGTGACGAGCAGAAGTCCCGGCAGCGAGATGAAGGTGTCCCGACCCCAGTCTTCAAACCAGGGATAACCGGCGATGACGCTTTTCCCGGAAGCGCCTTCGGCGTCATCGATCTGTCGTTTCACCAAAAACTGATCGGCCGCCGAAACCAGGTGATGCGTCACATCGTCGGTCGCTTCCCATCCGGTCAGGAGCGCCCGCCGGCGGGCTCGTTCGGCGTTCAATAAATAGGTAGTATCAAAATAACCATCCCCTTCGGTCGTCGCGATCAGGACGGCTTCCTGATTTCCGCGCAACCGGTAGTGAAACGCACCAGCAGACCAGCAATCTTCACGGGATTCCAGCCCGCGCTCTTCTTCGCGGACGTAGGACACATCCCGGTACCAGTTGAACCCCGGAACAAATTCGTCCGCGTTATTATGAAAGTAAACGGTCGGGACACCGGGATAAGGCTGCAGCACGCACACCCCGTTCCGTTTTTCAACCTGAGGCTGGAGCGCGCTGTTTTCCTTATGAATGGCGTGAAAATCACGGACCGTCAACAGGGGCTGGACCACGAGCTCCGCGACCACACCGTCCTTATGCATGGTATAGGTAAGTATCGTCGTGTTCTGGCCATGGATCATCACCAGCGATTTTTCAAGGATCAGGGAGCCGAGCCGGTAGGTCCAGATCGGCCACGGGTCGATACGGAATCCGATCAGATTCTGGTCGCCGCGCGGATCCACCACTTTCGGGTACTGATGGCAGGAAAGATAATAACGGGTCCCGTTCAGAACCACCCACTCTTCCAGACCGTTGACCATCATCATCCGGCCGACCGGTGGGCGGGTGGCGGCCACTAAAAAACCATGGTAGCGGCGGGTGTTGCAGCAGAGAACGGTCGACGAAGCAAAACCGCCCAGCCCATTGGTTTCCAGCCACTCCTTGGACAGGGCGGTCTCAAAATCGCCGCAGGTATCTTTATCAAAAGCAATCATATCTGTCGTGAAGTTTACAAAAGTTTTTTCAGCGAGGCGATGTAAAGTTTAAATTAACGCAACGTTTTAGCCAGGAGCATGCGCAAGCCCGCGAGCATCAGAAGGCCTCCGAATAAACGCTGCAGCCAAAGCTCCGAAAGACGGGCGGCCAGTTTTCCACCCAGCCACCCCCCAACGATAAAACCGGCGCAGATGATAACGGCCGCGCGCAGGTCAACATTTCCATTCTTGTAGTATGTCCAGGCGGCCAGTATTCCGATGGGCGGGATCATCAGGGCCAGCGTCGTGCCCTGCGCCCGATGCTGGGTAAAGTGAAAGAAATAGGTCAGGGCCGGAACGATCAGGATCCCCCCACCGATGCCGATCAGCCCGCTGGCGATTCCGGCAACACCTCCGAGAAGCAGATACAGACTGACCATGTAATTATTTTACCTATTTGCTGATGGCGAAGGGGGTGTCCCAGCGCAAAACGGTCAAGTTTTTGCTGAATGAAACCACAGTCGTCATCCCCCGCGGTTGTTGGCGGGGGATCTCTCCGTCAATGATGGATCCTCCGCCAGTGGCTGCGGAGGATGACGACGTGAGTGACCGCGGGGATGACGTCAAGGGCGGCTTACGCATCGGATTATTTAGGTGAATGAAGTAAAATATAGATATGAAAGATGACTCCCTTTTACGGCAGACCCTGCAGGAAACGAAAATCCTGAGATCGCCTAAACACAACCTGGCGACTTTCGGAACGACGACGTTTCATTATGTGCTTTTATCTTCGGTGACCGATCCCTCGGAAACCTGCCGCCTTCGCGAAGGCGATGTCACCGCCCAGCGGCCCAAAATCCTCACCCCGGACCTCTGGCAGAAACGGTTCGAAGGCTTCGGCCAAGACCAGGACGCCTACCGCCGGCAGATGGAGCGCCTCTACGGAGAAGCCCTGCGCGCGCTGGAATACACGTTCCGCAACGAGATCCGGAGCACCTCGCTGGAAAAAAGCCGGGTTACCGAACTGATCGAGCGGGTCTCTCAAGCCATGGCACGGGAGGATAAACCCCGCACCGCGCTGCTCCAGGGACCAGATGAGACCTGGGGGCTTTCCATCATGAAATTCATTATCGACATGAGCCTGCGCTCTTTCCCCGTAAATGTCCGTGAACTGGAGGAACACGGCCTCTTTAACCCCGCCCGGCGCGAAGAAGAAAAACAGCGACAGGCCATCGAGCGTCTTTTCAAGGAAGCGCGGCAGGACGTATCTCGCCTTCCCTCGTTGGCCGCGTTTCTGAAGCAGTCTGGGCTTTTTGCGGAATACGAAGACCGGTTTTTTTCGCTGATCCCGAATCAACCCTTATGACGATCTACACCAAAACCGGCGATGACGGCACCACCGGCCTGCTCGGAAACGCGCGCATCCGCAAAGATACGCCGCGCATACGGGCCTGCGGATCCGTCGATGAAACCAACGCCGCTCTGGGCGTGATTCTGGCCCATCTCACCTCCGATTCTCAATTTGTCCGCGGATGGATGGAGGCCATCCAGAGCGACCTGTTTATTATCGGCGCCATTCTCGCGACAGCCCCCTCCGACAAGAGCCGCCATGCGGTCCTGGCCGAATCCCAGATTCAGGCGTTGGAAACGCACATCGACAAAATGGAAAAAGACCTGCCTCCGCTGAAAAACTTTATTCTGCCGCAGGGAACACCGGCGGCAGCTTTCGCGTACCTGGCGCGGGCTGTGGCGCGGCGCGCGGAAAGAGACGTTGTGGCCCTAGCCGTCGGAGAAACGGTCGCGCCAACAGTGATTCCCTATTTAAACCGCCTGTCGGATTTTCTGTTTGTTCTGGCGCGCTGGATCAACAACCGGGAAAGCGGGGCCGAAACCGCGTGGATCAATCCGTCCGGCACGGCCCTCTCCCCCCAGGACATGACAGGGGACCGATTGAACGCCACCCTGCAGAAACTGGAAGCGGAAAAAGAACGGCGCAAAACGCTCTTTGAGAAGGCGTCGTCGGATATCCAGAAGAAAAAAGAAATTGCGGACAAACTGTTCCAGCAGAATGTTGATCAGATCAATAAAGACGGCGGGAAAGTCGAAAAACCGCTCCGGGACATGGACCTGGACTAAATTTTTATCGCCTGCGGAGCCGAACCATCCGAGGGGAAAGCCACCAGAGTTTTGGTATTCAACGGGGTCCATGTTTGAGAGAGCGCGGGCAACGGTTCCGAACAAACGACAACGCGGGGACCCACCTGGGCCGCAAAAAGCGAGTATATTTCCCCGCGCTCATCGGGAGATTCATTTTTGGCGAGTTGGCCGTCCCCCACATCCCGGTAAGCCCACAACGTCCTTCCGTCACTCATCAGAAAATTCAAAGAACTGAAGACGAGGTTCGAACGATGATTCTGGAGCGTGGCTGCCAGCGCCTGGGTCGTATTCAAAGCGCTCGCGACATGCTCGAGCATCCACAACCCGAATCGTTCGCTGTCCGATCCCCCCTGCAGTCGCGCCTCCTGCAGCGGAAGTTCCGGCGCATTAAAGAGTTCCCCGTCGTGAGCAAAAACCCAGTCCCGGCAATGAAACGGCTGGGTCTTGCCGATCTCACGGGTTTCGTCAGGCGATTTTCGAAAATGAGCGATAAGCACCGGGCTCTGCGTTTTCACCGTGCGTTCCACCGCACGGTCAAACGCTTCCCGGTTTTCGCCCGCGGATTCCGCCTGGCGGCCGAAATACACCGCCCGTCGGGCGCTGTATCCGGAAATGCCCCACCCGTCAGGATTCCCTTCCTGGCAAAGCGAATAGAAAACGGACAGCACGTCGCGGCCCGGGAGCGGCGCTCCCACAAGGCCCAACAAACGGCTCATCTACGATTCCTCCTGTAACTTAAGTAACAGGTGCCTTGTAATCCGTCAACGGAAAAATACATTGAATTTTCGGGCTATTCTGGGCACCCTTAACCATGCGCACGGTCCTTTGGCTTCCTTTATTGCTGTGCACCACACTGGCCTGCGGATCAGAACCTCTCCGCCGGCCAGCCCAGATGGTTTCCGACTACCACGGCACGTTTCCAGACGCTTTTACGCAGCAATTCGATCGAGTACGTCTTCTGACCCGCCAAGCTCAACTGGAAGTGTCTTCGCGGCTGGGGCTCTTTCAATACCAGGAAGGATTCCATTACCCTATCCGCATTCGCTTCGAGGATAACGCACCGGCAGGTCTTGAAAATACGCTCGCCTTCGTGCGGCTGATGCAGAACAGCCAGGGAGAGTTCAGTCAGGAACTGGTCGTCAATTTAAACGAAACTCGCCAGGGTGCCATGGATTTTGACCAGGTATTTTTTCATGAGATGACACATGCCGTTCTAAACGATGCTGTGGGCGGCGAAGCCAGCCTGAAAATTCCGCATTGGATTCAGGAAGGACTGGCGCAGTATGTGTCGAACGAGGGCGAACCCCGGCTTCGAAAAGCCACCGCCGGGCTGACCCGGCTGACGGTGCATGTGCTTCTGTGCGACCTGAACGGTCCTTACAGCAGCCGGGCCTACCCGCAGTATTACCTCGCTATCAAATACCTTTATGAAAAATACACTAGCAACGCGATTCAAGCTCTCGTACGCATGCTGATTGACGGCAAACCCTGCCGAGAAGCGCTCCAGGAAACGACCGGCGTCCCCTGGGAGCGGTTCCAGCAGGACCTTCACGACTACAGCCTGAACACCCTCAAGGACATCGTCGGCCCACGCTATTAAAAAATACTTTGGCGGCAGACGCCGGAGGACCGCTCACTCCGCTGCGGGACCCCGGCCAGGAGCTGGCCGTCGCTCGGGGGATCGGCCTCTCGGCCCTCCAAAACAACGGTCGGGACCTCGATGGCTGGCCTCCCCCCCTCACTGATCCCGCAAGTCGTTCGCTTGTCTCCCGCCGCCTGCCGCCCATGATTCCTGTTGCAACATTACCCAACAGAGGTAGGAGATATAAACTCAGGCAGCTGTTTTGAAGGATGAGTTCTTGCGGGGTTGGAAGGTCAGGTCAATGCCTAGAGCCGTCAGCAGTTTGGTGACGCTGAACCACTCGGGGTTTCCATTTTTGGAGAGCATGACATACAGATGCCGACGATCGAGTTTTACCGTACGAGAAATATGAGACATGCCCGAATGCGCATCAATAACATCCTTCAGCGCAAGCAGGAAAACGCGTTTATCGGCATCCTGGTAGGCGGCACGAAGGTAGCCGGCCGCCTGAACCGGGTCCTTTAAAGATTCCTGTAATTCCTTTTCATAACTACGGGCGCGCTTCATACGTTTGATCTCCGAAAATCTTCCCAATAGTTTTTTGCCAGTCCGATGTCTTTCCGGGCCTGAGTACTTTTGTCTCCCCCGCAGAGCAGCACGATGAGCGTGTTGCGCCATTCAGCAAAATAGACCCGGTAACCGGGCCCAACATAAAACTTCAGTTCCCAAATTCCGTCCCCGACGGCACCGCATCGGCCCATAAGCCCAAGACGGACGCGCGCCAAACGGGCCCGCAGAGCATCCACAAAGACCGGATGTTTGAGTGAGTCTCTCCATTCCAGAAAAGGGCACGTTCCATCCTCTTTTTCGTAATAGATGATTTGTCGCGGTGTCGGTTCCAGGCCATCTTCCTTTCAAATTGTGTGTTATAAACGACAACTCGTCAAGTCGTTTCTGTTCTACTAATTTAGAGCACTGAACCATCCAAATATTCATTTCCTCGGTGCTATAATCACTTTATTGGGGCTGAATAGGTTCGACAGGATTGGACGGAGCGGACAGTCGCAGGCCCTGGTTGGTCGAATCCAGGTAAAAAGTCGGCCAAAACACAACTGGCGAATACGCCCTCGCTGCCTAAACAACAGCGTGCCCTCGGCTTTTAAGCTGAGGCGCTCTCTCCGGCCCCGCCTGTGGGCGGAGTCAGAGCGTCATCATGCAGGCTAGGATCGGTTCTCTCGCCCTGAAGAGCTGATCCGAAATCCAGCAGGGCTAGTTCTTACGAAGGCCGTTCTCAGCCTGAGTAAGGTCGAAACCTAAAAGGGGACTAAGCTTGTAGGGACCCCGCTAGGCTAATCTTGGACCCGGGTGCAATTCCCGGCAGCTCCACCACTTCAATAGAAAAGCCGGCACTTCTTCGTCAGAGGAGGTGTCGGCTTTGCTTTTGGACCAACTTAAAAAGGAGGGTAAATCCTACCGATGGGGCGGGACGTACGCGGAAGGAATTCTGCTGATGTATTTTTGTACCAGAGAGTTGATATCCGTTGGATACGTTCCTGCGTTGTCGCTGTAATAAATGCTGAGGGCGGAACGGAGCGCTCCAAGGTTGCCTTTGGTCACTCCCTCCTGTGCTTTAGAAACCATATCGGCAAACCGCGGAATCGCGATCGCGCAAAGAATGGAGATGATCGCGACCACGATCATGAGTTCAATTAATGTGAATCCGGACTGGCAGGGTCTCTGACAACCGTGGAATCCATCGAAACGAGTTAGTCTAATATCCAAGCTTTCCCTTTCCGGTCGGGATGACCGCAGTTGACACCGATATGTCCGAATCGAGGATCAGCGGGATCGTTATAGTAAACCCAACCTCCGGTGTCATCCATAAAGCCGTAATTACCCGCTTCATTAACCACTTGACTGGATGCTATATGACCAGGGTTGGTACGGCAGCGGTTCGGATAAGTGTAGTAGGGAGGGGTTTCGGGAGCGCAATCATTAAACCGAATGATGCATCCATCCCCCATCCGGATATCGTATTCACAGGCCATCGAACTCCGGCTGAAAAGACCCAGGAGGCTCAGTACCCCTACAACAAAGACAATCCTGTTTTTATCCATGGCCGTGATCCTCCTTCGAAAGGGTTGCTACCTTAATCAACAACTCTACTATTGTATACCCCCAAAATAGGAGTCAGTCAACGGGGGTACTGCTTATCGTTACAATCACAAAGTAGCTGTATAAATCAACGTGTTTTATCGTCTTACTTTTTCAAGATCCGAGGCCTTCATAACTGCTATTACGCCTTTGCGCATTCGATTGTCGCCGCTCCACGGACCGCCGTTTTCATCATAGGGGATCTCCGCAACGGTATCCGGGGAAACAAGATATCGGGTGCGAGAAGAACGCTGTCCTTTTAAATAGCGAGTGGGAAAGACTTTCTCTTCTATTTCACTGCGAGTCATACCCGGCCGGATCTGCGAAGACCAATCATTGTCGGGTGGGTATGAATTCTTAGGATGCCGTCTTTGATAAGCCCCCCATAAACCGCTCAAGATACCGGCCGCCAGCATCGCGATAAGAATGAGGCGTTGAAGCCATGTGGTGTTCTCCAGAGTCCCCAAAAGCGTCGAATCATCCAGTTTCTCCGGCAAAGGCGTTTCCTCGGAAACGGAAGGGACGTCTGTAACTTCAGGAGCGGATGGGTTGTCTTCCGATGGCCTGGCAGAAACCATAAATAACCCTATTTTTTGAAGCTCCGCGGCCAACGCGTGAGTGTCCTCCGCCGCCAGGTTTCCCTGGACAGTCTTCCCCTGCAGATCCATCGCTGTGTAATGAAATTCGGTCATTCCAAGATCTCCTCGTTAAGATTAGCCCACATGAGAGATGATGTCAAGGAAACCGCAACAGCACCGCGCTCTATTTCAGTTGAGACAAAACAGCCTGCAGTTCGGCGCTGTGCGTGGCTGGGGTGACGGAGCGGTTGATGTAGACCAGCCGGCCTGCTTTGTCGATGATAAAGCTCTGGCGGCTGGCGAATAAAAGCCCCCCCGCGCCGTAGGCTTTGGCGATGGATTTGTCGGTGTCCGAGAGCAGCAGGAAGGGCAGCCGGTACTTCTCGATGAATTTCCGGTGAGATTCGATGGAGTCGAAGCTGATGCCGAAGACCGTGGCCTTGAGGGTGCGGAACGCGGCGAAATCGTCACGCAGGCCGCAGGCTTCCTTAGTGCATCCAGGAGTATCGTCTTTGGGGTAAAAGTAGAGGACGATCGGCGCACGGTTTAACCACTCTTCCAGATGGACCTGGGAACCATCGCTCGCCGGAGCCGTAAACTCCGGCGCCAGGGATCCCACCTTCAGTTCCGCTGCTCCTGCTTTTGAAAAAACCATGAGAACCACCCCCAGCACGATCCCGATCTTGCCCATATTTCAGTTTAGCACTTCAGAAGCTTACGGGGCTCTTATTTCTTATGGCATAAAACCTCATCACATTCTCACATTGGGTCACCCCTTTGATTGTTAATCTCTGAAACCTTGGATGTAAGGTAATTTTTCTTCGGGCGGTTTCGGTTTTTTCTTAAGATCCTCGACGTCTCGAATCAGCAGTCGAATGTCGGTGTCATGCACCGAGACTTTCCCCTCCAGTTTTTCGACCCTTCAAGCAACGCTTTGATGCGCCAGGATGGCATGGCGCAATTTCACGAAGGCCCTCATGATCGCGATGTTCACTTGAACGGCTCGTTCGCTTTGAAGAACGCTCGATAACATGGCAATGCCTTGTTCAGTAAAGGCAAGCACCCGCTTCGAATATTTCAGAGTGTGCGTTCTTCCAGAGGATATCCCAATTTGGGATATCCTCATAATTTCGTAGCGACTGAGCTCGAACATAAAGTCCAGAGGGAATCTATCCCGGTTGCGCATGACAGCCCAGTTCAGAATGCGGGGTTCAACTCCATAAAGGTCAGCCAAATCCGAATCCAACATCACCTACTGTCCCCTAATCCGGTAGATGCGGCTCTGCACGTTCGGCGTTTTTGTTGCGAGGGGGTGCTGCCCTGCGCAGGAGCGCGACGTGAGGCCTGCGGCTTGGGAGCGAGGGCGGGTCAGCCGAGGGCTGTCTGAGGCGCCAGACTTCTGGCGCCGAGTTCCGCAGGCTGCTCGAGCGGACAAGACGGAGCTGTCAGGCCGGTTGGAGCGCTCTAGCGCAGGGCGGCACACCGAGTGGACAACCGCCACCGCGCCAATTACATCAGGAGATACTGGGAGTTATTTCGAGCTTTTGACGGCAGGATTCGCAATCGACAGACACCACAAAAAGAAGCTGCTGACGATTCCACCGGTCAAGCAACCGGAAATCAGCGCTCCGCCCAGACGAAACCAGGTCGGGAACTGATGAAACTGGACCGGGAATTGGATCAGGCTGCCAATCATCTGCGTCAGGGATCCAACGATCGCGCCCAAAGAGAAACACCGTCCAAAATCATACGGTTGATGGAAGTACGTCGTACGCCGGGCCAGGAAAACCGACACAGCCCACAACAGCCCGCCTCCGACCAACGTCGCGAGCCAATTTGTTTCAATCATCCAACCCAGCAACACCAACGGATGCGTTTGGGCGAAGAGTGGTATACCTTTTATCCGCAGAAGTATCCAAAGAATGACATGCCCAAGAACGAAATAGGTCAGCCAAAAAACAAAAGACCAGAATTTCGAAAAGCGCATGTTAAATGGCAACCGTTTCTAGTTTAGTGATGTCGGCGCCGAAGACGGGCACCATACCGAGGTAAACGGTGCTGTCCCGGTGGATCCAGCTGTGGGTGCCCCGCTCGTCCTGGAAGAGAATCTCATAACCGTCACCGTCCCGGTAATCCGTCTCCAGAACGATCGCGACATGATTAATGCGGGACCGACTGTCCCGGAAGAAAAGAAGATTTCCCGGCTGCACCATCGCCAGCGGCACGGTCGCTCGGAGGGTTTTAGCGTGATACGCCCAGCGCCGGGCCGATCCATAGGTCGTATAGCGCTTGCCGGTCATGAGATACAGTCCGTAACGCGCGAACGCCGCGCAGTGACGGTGCCGCCCGTTATAGGGATTGTTTATCCGAAGAACATCCGGAGAGAGGGCGACCGCATTCACCCCCGGCTTATCCGCCCCGGCGAGCCGCGAAGCGCTGATCGTAAAAATAAGCGAGCCACTGAGGAGAATCCGTCCGGCTTTTTGAATGATCGATATTCTCATGGGATTTCGCGCTCCATCATACCAAAGTAAGTTTTGCCCCTAAACGGACTCTTCGCTTGTTGATCAAAGGACGGATCGCGCCGAGAAGCAGTAAGGCGGCTCCAAACGTACAAACGACGGTGGCCCCTGTGGGCGTATCGAAGCCGTAAGACGCGTAGATCCCGATCAGGCTGACCAGCGTCCCCATGGTCCATCCGAAGGCGAGGCGCGGCCCGACGCGGTCAAAGAAGAGCATGGCCCCAACCGCCGGCACAATTAAGAAAGAAAATACCAGCAGCACCCCGGCGATGGCCACCGACGACGTCACCACAAACCCGAAGGTGCCGTAGAAGAGAAAATCCCACAACCGGCCCTGGTATCCCGTCTCCTCGGCGGTGTCGTGATGGGTGGAAATGGCGAGAAACGGCTTGCGCCAGATCCAATGCAGCAGGCCGACGAAGGCATAGACGACCGCGATTTTGACCACCTCCAAAGGGGTGACCGCCAGCAGATTGCCGACCAGGATGTATTTGATATGTTCGCCGCCTTCCGGAAGACGGTCCATCACCAGGACCGCGGCGGCCGCGCTGACCGCGTAGACAATCCCGATAAAGGCCTCCTGCGGCACTTTGCCGCGCTGCATGCGCACGAAGGCAAAGATGGCGGCACCCAACAGCGTGAAGCCCAGCGATGTGACGTAGGTGGTCTGGCTGTGGAGATCAAATCCCGACAAGAGCGCGATGGTGGCTCCCAGCGATGCGATCTGGGCCAGGGACAGATCGACAAAAATAACACCGCGCTCAACCACGTGAAGCCCCAGGTAAGCATGAATACCGGTAAGCACCAGGCAGGCCAGCGCCGGCCACAAAAGGATCTGGATAATTTCAGGCATCAGGATTTACCTCCGAGCGTGTTCTTGATTAGATTCAGATCGTAATCAAAAAGGTCAAAGTACGTTTTGATCGACTGGACGCCTCCCACCGATGGCGGAAACAGGAGCATCCGGGCGCCGGTATCGGCCACGATCTTCTGCGGGAGCTTCTCGTCGAAATAGGGCTCGATCAGGAGGAGCGGAATTTTTTCGCGCTTGACTTGATTGATCAAGTTCTGCACGTGGACCGGAGAAGGCGGGATGCCGGGTTTGGGCTCCACATGATTGACGATGTCCAGCCCGAACGTCTCCGCGAAGTTGGGCCAGGAGTTGTGGTAGGTGATGACCCGGGTCCCCTTGAAGGAATCCGCCAGGCGGTGCCACTCTATTTCTTTCTCGGTCAGACGGTTTTCAAAGACCTTCAGATTCTCCGCATACACCGCACGGTTCGCCGGATCGAGTTCACTCAGCTTGCCGGCGATATGCCGGGCGATCACGCGCCCGTTCTCCGGGTCTGTCCAGTAATGCGGATTGCCAAAGGGATGAACATCCCCCATCGACCGGTCCACCGTGCCGGCGGACTTCTGCAGAACATCGCAGCCTTCGGAGGCATCCAGAAAACCCGGATTGCCGGGAAGAATTTTCGTATTGCGGGCATTCTGCAGAAGCGGCGGCAGCCATCCGGTTTCCAATTCCAGCCCCACCACCATCAACAGATCCGCCCGATTCAGTTTGAGAAGGTAACTCGGCTTGGGATCGACAAAATGCGGGTCCTGATACCCCTTGGCGATCGCTTGAACATCGATATGGTCCCGGCCGATCTCGCTGGCGAGCGCGGCCAGATCCTGGGTTGTAGTCACCACCTGCAGTTTGGCGGAGGCGAGCGACGGTCCGAGCGAAAGAGCCAGTAAACAAATGAGTAATCGTTGAATGAATTTCATAATTGTTTCTCCCTTAAAAAGCATGGGCCCCGTGAGGGCCGATATTAAAGGTCACGCGCAACAACCCGAGGTCTTCCTTCAACCCGTCGGAGCGGTTCACATGACTGCCCTGCAGGCTCAGATGACTGAACTCCGTCGGGGAGTACGTGAGAAAGACGAGGCCCCCGTATTCATGGAGCGAGCTGTCCGTGGGGAACTGCGAATAATCGTAGCGCCCGCCAGCGGCCCAGCGCTGGGCAAACTGATACTGGAGCCAGCTCATGAGTCCGCGGCTGTCTTGGGTGTCGGACGTGCTGTTGTCATGCTTGTTCCAGAGCGCCTCGGTCTGCCAGATCAACGAACGGTAGATGGCGCGCGCCGGGTTCTTCCAGCGGAACGTGACATCGACCGAGTACAACTGGCTGTGAAGGGTGTTGGACGAATTCAGCGTAACCGGATCGAGCTGCTGACCGGAAGGGCCGTAGGCATAACTCCCGCCATAGGAAACGTTGGCCGCGTCCGTCAGGTCAAAGTAGCTGTTGAGCCGCGCGGTATAGAGCAGGTCTCTGCGCTGCGCGCGGTCAAAGGCCGGGCTGTCCGTGACCTCCGGAGGCCTGAGCGCCTCAAAATCCGCGTTGAGGTAAACCCAGGGATTGGGAATCAACCAGGACAAACCCGCGCCGGTGCCGGCGAGGCCGTCTTCGCCAAGGTAATTGCGCTCGACCAGGGGCCGTGTGGCGAAGGGCGTATCATGCGGATGCGTACGGTTAAACGGACCAAAATAGGATCTGAATTTCCCGCCGCGCAATCCCAAACCAGCCGGGAGATGAAACCACGTGACATACCCCTCTTCCAGTTCGGCATTGCCGTCCGAATCGAAGCTCAGAAAGAAATCTCCCCGCGCCCAGGGGTCGACGATGGCTTGAAAGGCGATTTCCGTTTCTTTCAGCTGAAGCGCCGGCTCGGCGTCATGCCCGGGGTCGTGCGGATGGCCTGCTTCGCTCTGGAACCAGCCGACCACGCTGAGATTGGGGTTCAAGATATTGGAACTCAGGAGAGCGCCGGACGTGCCGGCACTCGGCGGAGCAGCGGCTGCTCCGGACGGACTGCTCAGACCGGGCGGCTCAGACGTCTGGGCCGCGGCCAGGGATGGTCCAGCGGCCAACAGGATGCAGATCACAATAAACTTCCGATTCATAAGACCTCCTCATTTCAGAGAGAGATGCTCCGGACATCTAATGGAACAGCTTGTGTCTCAGAAGGAGAGGGCGGGAGGAGAAAGGCCGTGGGAAACGAAAACGAAGTGAACGTACGAAGAAGGGCCATCAATAAACAGGGAATCCGTAATCACAACTCCCGGAACGATCCGCTGCGCGACATCCGTTAAAGCGGGCGTCTGATGAGCGATTTTACAGACAACACAATTCGTTTCGGATTGGACCGCCGGGTGGCGGTGGCACATCTGCAGCGCGGAGGATCCGAGGAATACGGAAAGGATCAGCAACGGCAAAACCCGGGCGCACTTTTTCATTACGGAGGGATAATAGCCCGGATCAGCGGATCAAGTCAACTTTTGGGAGGAAAGAGGAGTTGCCGGACGTTTTTCACGAGGTCGTCCGGATCGAAGGGTTTGTCCATGTAATGGACGACATTGGGAACCAGTTTGAAAATCTCGCGCGAACTGCCTTTGGCCGTCAGAACTAAAATTGGAATCCGGCGCATCTCCGGGTCTTTGAAAAGCGCTCCGCTCACGCAGAAGCCGTCCATCCCGGGCATCATCACATCCAGAATAATCAGGTCGGGCCACTCCTCACGGGCCATCTCAATCCCGGACTGGCCGTCGCGCGCCACGCTCACGGTGTGCCCCTCCTTCACCAGGAGGAAGCCCAGCATCCTCAGAATATTGGGGTCATCGTCTATGATCAGAATCTTAGCCATGAGTCACCTCTCCAGCAGAGATACCTTAATAATCTTCAGATTTCAATGGGAATATTGCAAAGGGAAAGCCCGCTTCTGTGCCCAACTGGACTTGACCGCCACACGTCGGGCGGTCACCCGCCTGGTTTGTGGCGGGTGAACCAGTAACCTCAACTTTCGTGCCTTGAACGGTGACCAAAAGAGAAGCCCGCTACTGTGCCCAACTGGACTTGAACCAGTAACCTCAACCTTCGCAGGGTTGCGCTCTATCCAATTGAGCTATGGGCACAGAAGCGGGCCGTGTAACGCGAAGTCCTATTGTATCACAACATCGGAATTTGGACTTTGGAAGTCAGGACAGAACGCCGCGGACGAGAAGACCGAGCAGGACCACCGCCAGATTTCCCAACAACACATGAACCCACGTCCACTGCTTCTGACGGTAATAATGAACATAAACCAGCGAACCCATCCAGGGGAACGCGAGCAGAAACCAGGCGCCCGGCAAGAGCAGCAGGCCTACGGCGACCAAGCGCTCGCCGATGTCCTGATATTTCCACTCAACGAGAATGCGGGAATCCCCCCACAGATCATTTTCCAGGAAGAAGATCAGCACCGACAAGAAATGCGACAGGAGCACGCCGCAGAGCACCGGTAAAATCCAGGGCTGTGTGGGGACCACGGGAGTCGCCGGAGAAAAAGCCAGGATCATCGTCACATGGACCACCTGGTCCCAGAGCATAAACCCGGTGTTGTCCGGGCTTCCGGCTTCCTGAATCGACCAGATCCGCCACTCATCCTCCAGCCAGTGGAAAAGCGTCAGGAGTCCCACGCAGACCCAACCGTCCAACCGGAACCAGCGCGTCTGGACCCACGGCCACGACAGGTAGGGCCACACCAGAATCGTCATGACCACAGGGTGCGTCAGGATGTGAATCAGCATCCCGCCGTAATTCTTCCGTTTCGAGCTCGCGACCTTGTTGGTCTGGAGCGTGAAATCCGAGATGAAATGCGCTAAGACGAGACGCCAGAAAATATCCATGTTATTTTGTTTTCACTTCGAAAACCCCGTCCCAATTCTCGGCTGGCGGATCGGCACGGAACGCCTCCACACGCTGAATATACGTTTCACACGCCTTATCATGCCCGAGGATTTTCAGGACTTCAAGGAATTTCAACCGGGCCGGCTCAAACTCCCGCTGGGCAAACAGCTGAATCGCCTCGTGATACAACGGCAGCGCCTGCTGCCAGAGCGAACTCAACGACCCTTTCTCACCCAGCAGCTCATAGGTGATGACCGGTTTCGCTTTTCCCGGCACACGGATTTTATCTAGGAACCGCACGTCGAATTTGTCCTGGACCAGCTCGTAGGTGAATTCGCTGATCATGATGCAAGTCCCGAACGCCTTATTGGCCCCTTCCAAGCGGGACCCCAGGTTGACGTTGTCGCCCATCACCGTGTAATCGGATTTCTGCTGTGACCCCATGTTACCGACCACCATGACCCCGGAGTTGACGCCGATCCGGATGCTTAGGGGGTTCAGTCCTTCGGCTTTCAGTTCCTGATTCAACTGGTTCAGGCGCTGAATGCTTTTCAAAGCACACCGGCAGGTCCGCTCGGCATGATCGGGCTGCTTCACCGGAGCGTTCCAGAACGCCATGATCCCGTCGCCCATGTACTTGTTGAGGTAGCCGTCGTATTCGAAAATGACCTCGGTCATGCTCGAGAGATACCGGTTCAGGAGCACCACCAGTTCGTCCGGATTCATGCGCTCGGAAATGGACGTAAACCCGGCGATATCCGAGAAGAACACGCTCATTTCGCGTCGCTCGCCGACCAGTTTCAGCTTGGACGGATCCGCCATCAAAGCATCCAGGACCTTCGGGGAGACATACTGCCCGAAGGCGGCTTTCACCCAGCGTTTCTCTTTCTCTTCCGTAAAAAATCGATACAGGACCATCGCCACATAACCGAAGGCCAGCGCCGCCAAAGGCCCGGCCATGTCAATGACCAGGTGGCGCGACGCAAAAAACCACTGTGCGACTCCCGCGTACAGCAATCCCAGGCTGACCACAGCCAGGGCGCCGGCACCGGCTGAAAAACGAACCAGGACCAGGCCGCAGAGCAAGGCGAAGACGCCGATCGCCGCGTAGGTCCACCTCAGGCCGGCCTGACGGAGGCTGTTGTGCCACAGCAGATTATCGATGACGTTCGCGTGGAGTTCGACCCCGGGCATGTTCTTGGACATCGGCGTCGGGTAGTGATCGTACGTGCCGGTCGCTTCGGCTCCAACGAGCACCGCTTTCCCGGCAAAGGTTTCCGCCGGGATTTTTCCGGAGAGAACCGCCGCGTAAGAATAATACGGGAAGGTGTGTTCCTTCCCCGCAAAATTGACCGTCAAGTGACCCCGGGCATCCCGCGGGAGCTCGGAGACGAGTTTTTCCGGCGTTTCGCCGAGATAATAACCGGCTCCGATCAGGGACAACAGATTAAACCGTTGATCCTGATACCGCAACGTCGGAATGGCGTTTCGCAAAACCCCGTCGTCATCGATCACCGCGTTGACGAAGCCGGCCTCGCGCATCGCCTGGAGCAGCTGGGGGAAAGGCGGGGTAAATCCAACGATCCGTTCATTCTTCAAATCAAAATAGAGGCTATGGACCACCCAGGGGTGGCGCGCCGTGGCCCGGCTGAGCAGCTTGTCTCCTTCTTTATCGGACGTAAACGGTTCGATAAAAAAAACGTCGAAGAGAAGCGCCTTGGGCGGGGCTTTAGCCAGGGTTTCAATCAAGCGGGCGTGAATCCGGCGCGGCCAGGGCCATTGATGCAGGTCTTTCAGCGAGGCATCGTCGATCGCGATGATGGCGACATCCGGATGCGGGGTCCGGCAGCGGCGCAGTTGAAAACGGATATCCTGAGTGGCCCACTCCGCCCGCTGCACACGGCGCGCCAGAAAATAGTCCAATCGCCGCAGCGGCGAAGACGCGCTAGTGTCCAGATCTATAGAGGGATTATTAAAGTAAGCGCCGCGGCGCTGCTCCAGAAACGCACAGAGGGCGGCAATGGCCAGGGTGAGGATTAGGCTGATCCAGCTATTTTTCCGCATTCAAACGAAGAAGATGCGGTATTAACCGCGATTTTTCAAGGGATTCCTGTGTGCCGGCTTTGAGCGATTTCAGCGTCACTTGGCCCTGCCGGAGCTCGTCTTCGCCCAGGATCAAACAGTGCGTGGAGCCGATGCGGTCGGCGAGCGTCAGCTGAGCGCCCAGTTTCTTATCGAAAAATCCCCCCTCGACAAGGACCTGTCGCTGGGACAGCTCCGGAGAAAGGCGCAACTCCTGCAGGAGACGATAGGCTTCCAGCGCCGAGGAGTCGCCCAGCGCCGCGACGAAGATTTTGACGGGAGCCTGGGAAACCGGAAGACTCTGTTTCGTCTGCGTAGCCCGGATCGCTTCAATCGCGCGCTCCACTCCCATCGCAAACCCCAGCGCCGGGACATCCGGACCGCCCAGATCTTTGACCAATCGGTCGTAGCGGCCGCCCGCGGCCAGCGCATCCTGCGCGCCGAGAAGCGTGGTCGTGACTTCGAACACCGTCCGCGTGTAGTAATCCAGTCCCCGCACCAGGCGCGGCACTACCTCGAAGGGGACGCGGGTTTGCCGGGCCAGTTCTTGGACTTTTTCAAAATGCGCGCGGCAGTCGGCGCACCAGAACGTGTCAATCGTCGGGACCTCCGCCAGCGCCGGCCCGTCAATCTTACAGTCGAGAACCCGCAGCGGGTTTCGCTCCAGGCGGTGTTGGCAGTCTTCACAGAGGGTCGCGCGCCGGCCCTGGAGAAAAGCTATGAGCGCTTTCAGGTACGGCGGCCGGCAGCCGGCGCAGCCCAGGCTGTTGATTTTCAACCGCAGCTCCGAAAGGTCGAACCGCTGAAAAAGGGTGTGGACCAGAAGCAAAAGTTCGGCATCCGCGGCCGGCCCCGCATGGCCAAAGGTCTCCGCCCCGATCTGCCAGAACTCGCGGTAACGTCCGGCCTGCGGCCGTTCGGCCCGGAACATCGGCCCGATATAAAACAGCTTGCAGAATGGACTCGACTGAGATAAATGATGTTCGATAAACGCGCGGACAACACCGGCGGTGCCTTCGGGCCGGAGCGCCAGTTTTCGCCCGCCGCGGTCTTCGAAAACGTACATCTCTTTCTGGACCACATCGGTGGTGTCGCCGAGGGAGCGCTGAAAGAGTTCGACGGATTCAAAGGTGGGCGTGCGGATCTCGGAGTAGCCGAAGCGCTCGAACAACTGCAGGGCCGCTGATTCCAGCGTTTGGAACATCGCCGCATCAACCGGAAGGATATCTTTGGTGCCGCGGACCGCCTGGTAGTGGACCATGAGCAGGATTATATGAAACAAAATGACGATGACGGCCTCTATCTCCTGAAGCGCAATCCGCTCTTCGGGCCGCTGCATGAGGACGTCCTGTCGGAGCTGGTAGGGTCCCTCAAAAAGTTAAGCCTGGCCAAAGGCGCCGTT
This sequence comes from Elusimicrobiota bacterium, assembly GCA_041660185.1. Taxonomy (NCBI): domain Bacteria; kingdom Pseudomonadati; phylum Elusimicrobiota; species Elusimicrobiota bacterium. Next base: position 53,760 of record JBAZWU010000011.1, read on the forward strand.
CTCTTCCGGGAAGGCGATCCCGGCAGCAGTCTCTACCTCATCAAAAACGGGCGCGTCCGGATCAGTTCGCTCGATGCCCAGAACAAAGAGCAGACCGTCGCCTATGTCGGCTGGGGCGATGCCGTCGGAGAACTGGCGCTTCTCACGGGCGAGCCCCATGCGTTCAGTGTCACCTGTGACACCTCCTGCGAATTCCTGACGCTGACGAAGTCCGATTTCGACCGCATCCTTGAGAAATTTCCGCTCGTGGGCATTCAGTTGTCGCGCGCGCTCTCCAAACGGCTGGCGGTTTCATTTCATCCCAAGAAAGACAAACCCAAAACACCCAGACTCTTCGCCCTGGTCCCGGCGCTCCCCCATGAAGCGCAGGTAATTTTCACGATTAATCTGTCGATTCAGCTGGTGGAACAGACGCGCCGGAAAGTCATCCTGGTTGACCTGAGCCCGCGCAGCGGAGACATCGCCCGGGCCCTGGGCCTCAACGCGCCACCGGCCGCCGAAGAACTCTCCGGGGAAGACGACCTGATGAATCCGGACACGCTGAGCCAGTGGGTAATTTCCCATGTGTCCGGACTGGACATTCTGTCGCTGCATCCCCGGTTGTTCAAAGAGCAGGTTTTTGAAGGGCTGCCGGCTTTTTTAGGTCTGCTGAAAGACCAATATGATTTCATTCTGCTTCTGCCGCCCGTCGAAAAAAGCCCCTTAAGCCAGAAAGTGCTGCGGGAAGTCGACAAGGCGATTCTGATTCTCTGGGACCAGGCGGCGGACATCGTCACCGCGGTGCGGCTGGCGCTGGCGGATAACCTCGAGGGATCTTCCGCCGTCCTGTCCACAATTTTGCTGCAGCACCCTTCGGCCGCCAATACCACGCCCGCCGATTTCCGGGTCCCCTGGACGGAAACACTCCATCAGCCTTTTCGAGGAACCGGCTCGCCTTTTCTGTCGGACCTGGAAGCGGCTTCCACGCTGGCGGCGCTCGCCCGGATCGCGCGGGCGCTCGGCGGCTTGCGCGTGGGACTCGCGATGGGATCCGGCGCGGCTTATGGCTATGCCCTGATCGGGCTCCTGAGCGTGTTCGAGAGGGAAGGGATTCCCATCGACATGATGGCCGGCTCGTCGATGGGAGCGTTGCTGGGGAGCTTTTACTGCGCCGGCATTTCTCTGGAGCGCATCCGAGAAATTTCCCGGGGTATCACCAAACGCTGGCTGTTTCAAAATATCATCGGGGATCTAACGATCCCCCACTCGGGGCTGCTGGCCGGCCAGACCCTTAACGCCTTCTTAAGGAGCGTCCTGGGAGACATCGAATTCCATCAACTTCCGATTCCCTTTGCCGCGATCGCTACGGACATCCGGTCGGGGCATGAAATCGTTCTTCAGGAAGGACGCGTGACGGACGCGGTCCGGGCGTCCACCTCGCTGCCGATCATTTTCACCCCGGTGCTCCACAAAGGCCGCTTCCTGGTGGACGGCGGTCTTGTGAATCCGGTCCCCACCTCCACGGTCGCCAGCATGGGAGCGGACCTTTTGATTTCCGTCAATCTGACGGCCAAACCCTCGGTGCGGCGCGGGATGGGACGCTACCGGCGCAATATCCCGCTGGCGCCGCGCTCGCCCAGCATGCTGGAAGTGCTTTTCAAGATGATTTACACCATGCAGTACGAGATCGCCCAGGCGCGTACGGAAATCGCACACGTGGTGATCGCGCCGGATATGCGGGATTTTCTATGGACGGAATTCTATCGTTCGGAGGAAATTCTGAAAATCGGCGAAGCAGCCGCCGAAAGAGCCGTCCCCAAAATCAAAGCCCTCCTGCCGTTCTTCTCCAACCACTGCTCGTCCCCGCTGCATCTGAAACCGTAGGATCAGCTATTCATTACCCTCACCCCAACCCTCTCCCTCAGCAGGGGGAGGGAGTTTCAGATTCTCTGCACGTTTCCTTTCCCTCTCCCTGTTGAGGGAGAGGGAAAGCCGGACGGCCGCAGGCCGGACAGGCGCGGGTGAGGGCATCATCCCCATGAAATAACTTAAGTCGTTAGTTTTCGGAGTTCGCCCAGGTTGAGGGCGTCGGAACCGGGAGGTTCCTTCGGGGTTTCCAGGATGACGGCCACCTCAGCCAGACGGGGATCGGCCAGCAGCGCCCGGAACGCGTCACGGCCGATATGGCCCTGGCCGATATGCTCATGCAAATCCCGGTGGGTCCCTCTTTCCGCTCTTGAATCATTCGCGTGAATGACCTTTAAATTCGACAGACCGATGAGCCGATCGACGTCGTCCAGGGTTTGCCGGACCTCGTCCGCGTTTGAAAAGGGGTAACCGCTCCCCAGCGTATGCGCCGTATCTAGGCATAATCCGATGCGGCTTTTGTTCTCAATGCCTCTAATCATTTCCGCCACCTGCTCAAAACGGTCGCCCATCCGGCGGCCGCCGCCCGCCATATTCTCGATCAAAATGACGGTTTTCCCCTCCGTCTGAAGGGCCCGGTTGAGCGCGGTGGTCAACCGTTCCAGCCCGTCCGCCGGGGTGGAGGACTCCGAATAGGAACCGGGATGAATCACCAGGAAGTCCGTCCGGATGCGCTCGCAGGTTTCCAGATCCGTCAGGAGCGCGTGATAACTCATTTTGTAGAGCGCCTCGTCGGCGGTGCAGAGGTTCGGCAGATAGGGCGTATGAACCACGAGCGGATGAAGATCCAGACGGAGCCGTTCCTTATGAAAACGATCGGCGTCTTCCTGACTGATCCGCGCGCCGCGCCAGAGCCGCGGGGAGTGGGTGAAGATCTGCAGCGACTCACACCCGAGCTGTTCGGCTTCTTCAAGAGCCGTCATAAAACTGTCCCGGATAGAACAATGGACACCGAGTCTCATGCCTCTATCATGGCTTGAATCGCGCCGCGGTGCAACCCGAAATTAGTCTTGCAATCGACCACGCCAAAGGTTATTCTCTGTCCACAGATCATGTCGCCCAAACCCAGCACGGCCAAAGGGAATATTCTTGTCGTGGACGACGAAGCGGTCGTCCGGAACCTGCTCCTGCGGGCGCTGATATCCGTCGGTTTTGAAGTCCGCGCGGCCGAATCAGGCGAAAAAGCGCTGGAAGAAGCCGGCCAGCACCGTTTTGACCTGGTTCTTCTGGATATCGCCCTGCCGGGCCTCGACGGGCTTCAGGTTTTGCAGCGCCTCCGGGCCTTGTATCCCGAGTGCCTCGTGATCATGCTGACCGCCAAAGAAGATCTCGAACTGGCCAGAACCGCGATGACCCTCGGCGCTTGCGACTATCTGACCAAACCCATTGAGATCGATACGATCCGCAAAGTGCTCCGGACCCACCTCGCTTTTTCGTCTAACCCTTGAATCCTTTGAATCCTTCGACCACCTCATCGGCTCTCCGGGCTCAATTCCTTAAGCTGTTGGAGGAAACATCCACCTTCTTTTCGCTGGACAGCCAACCGCACGAGCACGACTCCGGCCGCGTGAATCAAATCCGCTCGTCGGCGCTGACGCTGGCCGGCATGGTCGTGCATCCCCACTTCGACCGCTTTCTGGTTTATCTTCTGGGATCCACCGCATCCGACGCGGATTATCCTCTGCAGGCAATCCGGATGTTGTGCCTGGTGGCTTATGTGTCACGCAATGAACACCTGGCCCCGGAGCAGCGCGAAGAACTGCTGACCGCGGCGTTTCTGGCGGATACCGGGTTTCGCCCGGCCTGGCTGGGACATCACGGGACACACTCGGAAGTCGCCATTTACCATTTAAGAACTCCAGGCATCCCCTGGATCACCCCCACGCTCGAACGCCTGATTTCCAATCACCATCAACCGCTCACGGATCCGTCGCCAAACCGAATTCTCTCCTTGGTCGCGCGCTACCTTGGTCTGGTGTACGGCACCGGCCAGGACGATGTCGGCCATGCCGGAGTGCTGCCGGCCCGCGCCATCGAAACCCTCATCGAAGAAACGGAGCGGGGCGCTCCCGGCCTGAATCTATTCATGAAGACGCTCTCGGCTTTTCCCCTTGGCAGCTGGGTCCAGCTGAACGCAGGGGTTGCCGCCCTGGTCATCGGCGGAAACCCGAGCAATCCGTTGCGGCCCCGGGTGGGCCTGTATCGGGCGGAACCGTCCGGAATCGGGCGATGGTTGGAGCATGACTTGGGCAAAGAGATGACGTTGTACATCTCCCGGGAAATCGTGCCTACGCCCGCTCAATTATCACTGGTTAATATCCCTGAAATTTTTCTCCCCGGATGGATGGGCGCTTCCAGCGAAGCCTCGCGGGATATCCGTTTGCCCCCTCCGGAAATCGTGAGCGCGGTGGGAGCCGAAGGGAATGCCGGGCAGACGCTGCCGTCTTCCATCAAAACAATCGACGATTACCGCTCGCACATTCTGGGCCATGGAAAACCCGCCCCGACGGGACCGGCGCCTGCCGGAGCCCCGCTGGCGGCAACGGGTTCTCATCCGGCAGCCGATTTGACTCTCTCCTCGACTCTTTCAAAGCAGGACGTGCTGAAATTTTACCGGGACGAACTGGCCAAACTACGGGCGGAATGGGAACAAAAGCTCTCAGCCGCCGAGCAGGTCAGCAGCAGCCTAAAAGCGCCGCTGATCGACAGCTACCGGCGGGAGAACCAGCTCATGGCGACGATTCTGGACCGGATCGATTGGATGGACGCCACCGCCGCCAAAACACCGGAACCGCCTTCCGCCTCACTGGTTCTCGAAGAAGACGCGCACGGAAGCGTGGTTGACCTGGGATTTGAGACTCCGGCGGCCCCTGCGCCAGTCCCACCCAGACAACCGGAGCCGGAACCCATTTTGCCGCCCGTCAAGGAAATCGCTATTGACGATGAGTTGCCCACCGGTCTGGAAGAACTTCCTGAAGAAACAACGTCCGGCCTGACACGCGTCGAAACCTATTTCAACGAACTCCAGCGGCTCGCCGGCCGGGACCGCGCGGTCCTGGCGCAGCTTCGCGAAAGTCTGCTCAGCATCCGGCAGGCGCTGGAAAACGCGTCTAAGGACCCGGCCACGGGCTCACTTCTTTCCTTAATTACCCACTGGCTGCAGAAACTGGACGAAACAGACGCCTCTCTGGCGCAAACCGCTGATCGGATCAGCATCCTGGCGGAAGGATGGCAGGGGTTGGCTCAAAAACTTCGCGCGCTGCTGGAGGAATCCGGAGAAGACGTCCACCGGTCCTGGAAAGAACCCATCCGTCCGAAGATGGAGAACACACTGAAGAACCTCTGGAAGGAACTCTCCGTCAGGCACCGGCACGTGGCCGCTCACGCGAAGCTCATCAATCAATTTACTGCTGAGGCCAGACAGATTAGGGTTTCAAAAACGGCAGGCTGAGCAGCTGCGCCATCACTGTACGCGACGTTAAGAACGAAACGACATTCTTCGAGTGCCAATCAAAATTCGCCTGATGCTGCACCAGCTGATTCACCGATGGATGACCGCACGCCCGGACCAGGCCATCCAGCTTTTTATCGCTGAGGCACTCGAATACCTTGCGCACGATCCGTCCCAGCCACAGCTCTTTTCGAAGAACGCTTCGCCAGCGGCGGTTATAGGAGGCCAGGGTCCGTTGATCAAAGCGGCCGAGGGCAAACGCCTTCTCCAAAGTCTGAGCCGCGGCCGTTGCTCCGACCAGCCCGTAATAAATTCCTCCGCCGGTGGTGGGCTTGACCTGGCCCGCCGCATCCCCGACAAGCAGAACGCGCTCAGTTGCGCCGCAGGGAACCGCGTCAATCGGCACCGGACGTTTCTGGACCAGCACATTGTCCCGCCAGATCCGGTCTTTCAGCGCAGGACTTAACAGCAGGGTTTCCAGACAATGAGCGGCATGCTGGGTGGCGGTCACGCCGATGCGCAGCCGTCCATTTCCGATTGGCACAACCCAGGCAAAAGACCCCGGCGCCACCTTGCGCCCGATATAAACCTCCGCTTCCTGCACAAAATTCGATTCTACTTCCGTCTGCGCGCAGATCAAATGGCGCTTCGGCGGTTCAAGACCCAGCTGTGAATGCAGCCGGTATGAAATACCTCCGGCCACCACGACCGCCTGGCAGCGGACGGACTCTGTCTGGCCGGCCCCCCGCTCGACCGCGAGCGTGACGCTCTCCGGCTCCCGATGAATCTGCGACACCCGGCTTCCGGTCCACAAGGTGACGCCCGCCTGGCAAGCTCTCTCCGCCAGGATCCGGTCGAAACGCGCCCGGTCCATAATGAATGCTTTTCCGTCAAACCAGTTTGTGCGCACGCGCGTGCCCAGCGGCGAGACAATCCAAGTCGGCGGTAAACTTGATTGGATCGCCTCACGGGGCAGATCCGGGAATCGGTCAAAGGCCTCCTGCCCGAGGATGCCGGTACAGTGGCGGGGCTCGCCGACTTGCTCGTGTTCCTCCAGCAGAAGGACACGCAAGCCCTGACGGGCCAGAAGAAACGCGGTCCGGCTTCCCGCCGGTCCGGCTCCGATGATGCCTACATCCCAAACAGGACTCATCCTAAAACCCTCTTTTGAAGATCGCACATATCGTCACCCCCGAGCACCACCCTAGCCGTCATCCCCGGCAGCCACTGGCCGGGGATCCAAACAGTCTTGACGTCAACGTATAGATTCCCCGCCAGTACCCGCGGGGAATGACGAATGATTGGCAGCGCCAGAATCCGCGGGGGATGACGTTTTATCATCGGGCCACCCCCACGTTTTCCCACCGGGCGAAGAGTGAATTCCACCCCGAACGCAGGATGAGAGCGATGTCCAGCCAGAGGCTTTGCCGCTTCACGTAAAGCAGGTCATAACGAAATTTATTCCGGCGCTTGACATCCCGCGCGGCAAAGACCTGCGCGACGCCCGTGAGCCCGGGACGTAAACGGACCCGCTTCTGGTAACCGGGAATTTTTTCCAGGGAGATCTCGTCTTTGATCCACCCCCGGGCTTCAATCTCACTCGGCATCAGCGCCCGCGGCCCGACAAAACTCATATCGCCTTTGAGAATGTTCCAAAGCTGCGGAATCTCATCCATGGCGGTGCGGCGGCACCACTGGCCGACGCGCGTGATGCGGGGATCCCCTCGGTGCGCCTGGCGGCGGTCGTACTCGGGCAACTCCATTCTGACCATCGAGCGGAATTTGAGCGCCAGAAAAGGAATCCCGAACCGTCCCACGCGCTCCTGGCGATAAAAAACCGGGCCGCGATCCTCCAGGACGATGGCCAGAGGAATCACCAGCCAGAAAGGTAGTGAGACCACAAACCCGGCCATGGCCAGAACGATGTCGAGGCACCGCTTGAGCGGGTATTCGCGGAACAATTCCGCATCCGAGCGCAAGGTCTGTTCGAGCAACCCGGGAACGGTGGCCAGTAACCGGTCGCGGCTCGCTTCTTTTTCGATATGGGTTCGCGCGGCCTTTCCCATGGCAGCCACCCGCTCCGGGGCGCTGGCAAGCTCCAGAATCGCCATTTCGAGAAGCTGGGCATTCCCCGGAGACACCACGACACCGGCTTCGGTTTCTTTCACCAGACGGCTGAGCGCTGTTTCAGGAGAAGAAACCGCGATCAGGGGCCGGCCGCACGCCATCTGGTTCAGAATCTTGGAGGACAGGCTCAGGTCCGCCATCCGGCGCAGCTCCATCACGATTCCCACGTCCGCGCTGGAAAGGACTTCGGCCAGGCGTTCTTTCGGCTGAAGCGGCAGGAGCGTCACATTCGGGAGCGGATGCTCGGACAGACGCTTCTCCAGCGCGGCCCGGTAGTTGCCGTCTCCGATAATGACAAAAGCGATCGAAGGGCGGTCCCGCAGCCCAGCGGCCACGTCAATCAGTTCATCCAGCCCCTGATGAATCCCGAGACTGCCCGCGTAAAGCACGACAAATTTTCCCTCCAGTTTGTGTTCCCGGCGGAAAGCGGTTTCCCTGGGCATTGGTCGCATGGTGTGGGTGTCCACCCAATTCGGCAAGAGCGCCAGGGAAGTGGCGGAGATCTCTTTCGTCTGAACACGATCCCGCATGGGAACGCTGATGGTGGAGATGAGGTCCGCCCGACGTAAAATCCAGCGCTCGATTGTCGTCAACACCGCCACCAGCCCCCGGCCGCGCAAAAATCCGACGGCCTGGCCGGCGTCCACCTGCAGGTCTTGAAGATGCAGCCACAGCCGGCTTTTGTTGAACTGCCGGTGGATAGCGGCGGCCAGCCCTACGCCAAAGGGAGGTGAAACCGCCAACACCACATCGGCGCGGCAGCGAAAGAGCGCGGGCAGGGAGGTGAGCATGAACGACAATTCGCAGAAGAAACGCCCCAGCGCGGTCTGGCGGGACGGGACATAGAGCCATCGCCGCCACACATCCGCGGCTCCGACTTTTTCGTGAACCTGCCACCGTCCCCGGTAACCCTCCCGGATGCGCCACTGCGGATAATACGGCAGCGCGGTCAGAACCTGAACGGTGTGACCGAGTTTGAGAAGGTGTTCGACGAGCTCGGTGTTGTAGTAGGCGATGCCGATCGAATCAGGATAAAAGGAATTGGTGTAGAGAAGAATCTTCATAAGAACCCCGTCATCCTCCGCGACCGCTGGCGGAGGATTCCCCGCCAGAACCCGCGGGGAATGACGCGCGAGAGGGCTTCTCAATCCAGTAATCGCCGAGCACGAGCAGGTCCATCTGCGTGCGCAAAAAGCAGTCGATCGCTTCCTCGGGACGGCACACGATGGGCTCGTCTTCGTTGAACGACGTATTGAGAACGACCGGAACGCCCGTGAGGCGCTCAAAAGCGCTGATCAGCTCCCAGTAACGCGGGTGCGTCTGACGATGCACCGTCTGGACCCTCGCGGTCCCGTCCACATGTGTAATCGCAGGAACGCTGGCACGACGTTCGGGCTTCACGATGTAATTCATGAGCATGAACGGAGACTCGGCAGGCCCGTCGAACCACTCACGGCATTTTTCCGCCAGCACCGACGGGGCAAACGGCCGGAACGCTTCCCGGTTCTTGATGCGGGCATTCAAAACGCTCTTCATATTCGCCCGGCGGGGATCGGCCAGAATGCTGCGGCTCCCCAGCGCGCGCGGCCCGGCTTCCATGCGGCCCTGGAACCAGCCCGTAATTTTTCCGTCGGCGATTGCCTGCGCGGTCCGGCCGCAAATCTCCGGGTCCTTCTGCACCGCCATACCGCGCTCACGAAGCGCCGCTTCAATCTGCGCGTCGGAATACTGAGGACCCCAATACACGTGGTCCATATGAAAACGCGGCGGCGGCTCGGCCTGCGTGTAGGCGTGATAAAGCGCCCCGCCCAGCGACGTTCCCCCGTCTCCCGCATCCGGCTGAATGTATACCTGCTCGAAGGGGGTTTCTGTCTGAATTTTCCCGTTCATCACGCAGTTCAGCGCGACCCCGCCAGCGAAACACAACCGTTTCTCCCCGGTCTCGCGGTGCAGGGTGTGCAGCAGATGAAAAAAGAGCTCTTCGGTGACCGCCTGGACCGCAAAGGCCAGGTCTTCGTGCTCCGGGTTCAGCGCGGATTTCGGCATGCGCGCCGGTCCGAGCAATTGGTTAATCTTGGATGAGAAAAGCGGGCCGTAGGACGGTGTTTTTTCCCAGACCTCAGCGACCGATCCGTTCTGGTGTTGAAAGTAATCCAGATTGAGAGACAAAAGACCGTTGGCGAGCGGATGGATCAGCCGGCGGACCTCGGGAACCCGGCTGGCCCGGCCATAAGCCGCCAGCCCCATCACTTTCCCCTCATCCCCGTAATGGGTAAAACCAAGATGCTGGCTGATCGCCGTATACAGAAATCCGAGCGAATGCGGGAAATAGACGCGCTTCAAGATGCGGATCTGGTTGCCTTCGCCCAAGGCGAGAATAGCGCTGACGCCATCGCCCATCCCGTCGATAGTGAGAATCGCCGCCCGGTCAAAGGACGACGCGTAGTATGCACTGGCAACATGGGCGACATGATGTTCCACATGCACGATCGGCAGAGAGATTCCGTTAAAGCCCGGAGCGAACGCTTGAACCAGCGCCTGCCGCACATCCAGGACGTGCCGGCCCTGCGACAGACGGCTGCGCAAGAAGGACGGTGACAGGATTTTCGGATGGGTCACGACGTGAGCGGCTTTCGCCCAGAAATTGGCTTTTGGATCTTTTGAAACGGTAATGACGGAGAGATCTTTCGGCTGAAGCCCCGCCTCGCTCAGACAATACCGGATGGCTTTCTCCGGAAAACCGGCGCAATGCTTGATCCGGTTAAAGCGTTCTTCCGCGGCAAAAGCCATGAGCTTCCCGTCAACAAGCAGGGCCGCCGAAGCATCTCCGTGGTAAGCGTTTATCCCAAGGATCTTCATCGCTTGGGATATAACAGGACAACTGTGCGATTTCCAGCGTTTTTTAAACAAAATTGGTATATTTTTACCTGATGATTTGGACAAAAAATAGAGTCGGATTTCTCTTTGTCTTTCTGGGTTTACTTCAAGCCTGGGCGAACCGGTTTTACATGAATTCCGACGGGATCTCCTACATCGAGATCGCGCAGGCGTACGCCCGGGGTCAGTGGCAGCAAGCCTTCAACACCTATTGGAGTCCGCTGTACTCCTGGATTCTCGCCATTGTGTTCCGGCTCTTTAAGCCTTCTTTGTTCTGGGAGTTCCCCCTGGTCCATCTGGTTAATTTTCTGATCTACCTGTTTACGCTGGCCGCTTTCAGCTATCTGCTGAAGCAATTTCTCAGGTGGCAAGGAGTACAAGAACCTTCCTTGCGCCGGGTTTGGATCTGGCTGGGATATTCACTCTTTCTCTGGTGCGCCTTAAGCGCCGTCAGTCTCTATTTGGTCAGCCCGGATCTGCTGACGGCCGGCATCATTTTCCTGGCCGCGGGACTCTGGATTCGTCTTCAGCAAGGCGAGACCACCTGGACCCTCTTCGGTTTATGGGGTGCGGTTTTAGGGATCGGGTATCTGGCCAAAACCTTCATGTTCATTTTCGGTTTCTTGTGGATCGTCGCCGGCGTCGGCTGGGCGGTCTGGAAACGGAATTCCAACATCAACCGCTACAGCGCTGCTTTGGCAGGATTTCTCTTCATCGCCGTTCCTTTCGTCGGAGCGATCTCCAAAGCCAAAGGTCAATGGACTCTGGGAGAAGCCGCCCCGATCAATTACGCCTTTCATGTTAACCGGGCGCCAATTCTCCCTTTCTGGCGCGGGGATTTTCCGCCGGGCAGCAAGGGAACGCATCCCCCCCGCTTGATCATGTCCATGCCGCGCGTTTATGCGTACGACCGGGACATCCCCGCTAGTTATCCCATCTGGTATGACCCCTCTTACTGGATGGAGGGACTGCGGCCCCGCTATGGCCTGATCGATCACTGGCGCTCGCTGCGGATGCGTTTCAACGACGATACCCACCTGCTTTTGTACTCGCAAGGGAGTCTATGGGCGGGAGCTCTGATTCTTCTCTGGGGTGCTAAAAGACGGAAACCCGGAGCGATGCTTCTGCTTCCGGGCCTTTTGGGAGTGGCGATCTTTGCGATAGTTCTGGTGGAACCCCGTTATATCGGTCCCTTTGTCGTTTTAATCTGGTTCGGCGTATTTTCGGGGATGGAAGTCCCGACGGAAGAGATGGCCCGGAAGTGGTTCGGCTGCGTGGTATGGGCGATGCTTCTCAACCCGCTGGTCTATGTAGGATATGAAACCGCTAACGCGCTCCAAAGAACGGTACGGCAGACGCTGACCTTTCCGCACACCCGGAATCATGCGTACTGGCAGGTCGCGCAAGACCTGCACCAGTTGGGACTCAGGGAACACGACCGCGTGGCCTGCATGTTTGAAAAAGGTTATGGACAATATTGGGCACATCTCGGGGCGTTTCGCTTGGTGGCAGAAATTCCTTTTCCGGACGATGTGTCGCAAGCCCAACCGCCGCTCATGGCCGCCATCGCCGATGTCCTGCGGCAGGAAGGGATCCGCGCCATCGTGGCATGGCCTCACGCGGTTTCCCCCCACGTTTTAAAAAACCTTGGCGGTTGGCAAGAGCTGAAAGACGCCCCTTTTGTCGTTTATCTCCTATGAGACTGAATTTTAGACGAACCTTCTGGCTTCTGGCTGTTCCCCTTGGATTTTTCCAAGCCTGGGCCCTCCGGTTTAACATGGACCCCGACGGGATTTCTTATCTCGAAGTGGCTCAAGCCTATGCGCAAGGCCGATGGAACGACGCCTTCAACGCCTACTGGAGCCCGCTCTTTTCATGGATCCTGGCGGTCTTCCTGAAAGTGGTACATCCTTCCTCTTACTGGGAATTTCCGCTGATTCACCTGATCATTTTTTTCATTTACCTGTTTGTGCTGGCAAGCTTTGACGACCTGCTCCGGCAGTTCCTGGCCTGGCACAAGACCCCCGCCGCCGATGCGGATCCCGGCTGGCACACGCTTCCGGAAGCGCTCTGGGAATGGATCGGGTACGCTCTGATTCTCTGGTGCACACTCTGGGCCCTGGGCCTGGCGCAAGCCACACCCAACCTGCTGGTGAGCGGATTTATTTTTCTGTCGGTCGGAATCGCTTTCCGTCTGCAGCGGGAAAATGTCTCCGGATGGCTTTATGTTTTATCGGGAGTCGTCCTTGGATTCGCTTATTTTGCCAAAGCCTATGCGTTCCTTTTCGGAGTGGCCTGGATCCTGGGGATGACGGGCGCGGCCTTTCTTCAGCGGCGGCCTATTCGACGTTATGCGCTGACCTTGGCTGTTTTTATTATCGTAACCGGCCCTTATATAGGCCTGTTGTCCCGGACGAAAAAACACTGGACCTTTGGCGACGCTTCATCCATCAATTACGCGGTCCATGTCAATCAAGCCCTTCCCTTGCCTTTCTGGACCGGGGATTTCCCGCCTGGCAGCGTGGCCAAACGCCTGGTTCGACAAATCATGAACCATCCGACGATTTATGAATTTGATCGAGACATTCCTGCCAGTTTTCCCCTCTGGTATGACCCGGCTTACTGGATGGACGGCTTACGGCCCCGTTTTTCTGTCCGGGATCACCTGAGCGCCTGGCGCGGGCATCTGAATGAATACACCCGGCTTCTTTTTTATGAACAGATCAGTCTCTGGACCGGAACGTTGATTCTCTTCGGGATGGCCCGGCGCTGGAAGCGGCTGATCAAACACGGGTGGCCGCTGCTGGTGCCGGCGCTGATCGGCTTTGGCATCTTCGCTCCGGTGCTGATGGCCAACAGCTACATCGCGCCGTTTATTGTTCTCGGCTGGCTGGGGATTCTGGCTGGGTTGGAATTTCCAACCGATGGGGTCACTTCGCGATGGTTGAGGCGCGTCGCGGGCGTTATGATCGCTGTCCCGCTTCTGCAAGTCGGTTACCGAATCGTCTCAGTTGTGCCGACGCGTTCAACCCCGTTCCACTGGCAGGTGGCGCAGAAGCTGCACGAGTTAGGCCTGCGTCCGGGGGACCGGGTGGCGAGCTTTGACACCGGCTTTGGACAGTTCTGGGCGCATATCGGCGGATTTCGCCTGATCGCTGAAATTACCGTTCCTGAGGAAGTGACCCTTATTACTCCGTCGAAGATGACGGAAATCGTTGGGGTCTTACGGGCGAAGGGCATTCGCGCATTCGTGGGACGGCAGGAACTGATTCCAGAAGACAGCCTCGGCGGCTGGCAACAACTTCACAACACACCTTACGCCGTTTACCTGATCAACCCAACTGAGGGGACGTAGTTGCAACTTTGCATCGACTACGCCTCTCGTTGGCAAAGACAGCTGCAAAGTTGCAACTACGTCCCCTCCCCCAGACCCATCAGATCGACCATCGCTTGTTCGACGAGGCGGATCATGGGTGAGGGTTCTGTGCTGGGGCTTGGCGGCGGAGGATTATGGCTGGCTTTTCGGATCGCTTCCCGTAAATCAAAAATCTCATAGGCGGGGATGACCCGCCCTTCATCGGCCAGTGCGCGGATCAACTGAAGCTGATGGTTATTCACATGCTCGCCATAGCGAGCCAGGCGCGGCACCACAATGGGGACTTTACCGAGTGAGATCGCCTGCAGAAGCGTCCCGCAGCCGCCGTGACAGATGATGAGCCGGGCCTCCTTCAGGCACTCGAGAAAACGGTCCGCGGAAAGAAAAGCTTCGGTCCGGCTGTGACGGGGTTGGAAGTTTTCATTATGGCCCGTCTGCATAAAGACCGGCTCGCCTTGAAAGAGCGGGGTACCGGCCAGCGCGTCGACCGCTTCCAACAGCCGGGAGAACCCCTGAGTCGCGTTGCCGACGGTCACAAAGATCATGGTTCGACTCCGTGGTTCGACAGGCTCACCACTCTGAGCGTAGTCGAAGAGCTCACCATGACCCTGAGCGATTGTCGAAGGGTCACAACAACAACCCTCCATAAACGGCTTTGGGAAAGTAACGTCCAAGCGGTTTCCACTGATAAAAAAAGCGGTCAGCCAGATAGTACATGACACGGCCCGTGAGTGAAGGCTCCGTCACCTGAGCCGAAATTTCCACAAAGATAACAGGGATACGGAGCAGTTTGGCAACCAGCGCAAAAGGCACCGCTGGTCCCGCTCCGGTGCTCAACAGAAGTCCGGGCCGTTCCCGGCGGAGGATGCGCCACGCTTCCCACAGATTCACCAAAAATAGCCAGTCTCGCTCGGAATGACGGATGAAACAGGTCTTCCCTTCCATGTCCGGCGGCAGTGTGATCCGGTCGTTGATGACAAAGAAGTGGTCATCCTTCCCGTAGACGGGACGCAGGCGCCTGGCCTCGGTCAAGTGACCGCCGCACGAAGCGATGATGGCAATTTTTTTCATTACTTTTGAGCCGTTAAGATCATCGACTTCCAAAAATACGGGAAACGTCCCACTCCCCTGAAGCGAAGATTCTTGAAACCTGCCTTTTGCGCCATCTCCGCCAGCGTGCCTTTCGAGAAGAATTTAATGTGACCGCCGTCCCAATCCACCCCATGGTGCCGGTCCCAGCCACCCAGAACAGCGAGCGCCAGATTTTTCCAGTAGCCGTGGTAGGGTGTTGAAAGGATCAGGTGCCCGCCTTCCTCGAGCAGCCGGTAGCTCTGCGCGAAAAACGCCTTCGGGTCAAAGAGATGCTCCACGACCTCCAGCGCCACGACACCGTCCACAGGGCCCTTCCAGCGCTCGACGATATCCTCGTCGTAAACCGAGGCCACTTCCAAGCGAAGATCCGGGTGGGACTGGCGGGCTCGCTGGATTTCCTCCTCAGAAGCGTCGAACCCCTGGACGGTGTGTCCGGCCGCGCTGTAGCAGGCCGCGCCGTAGCCGTCTCCGCATCCGACATCCACTAAACGCAGACCCCGGCCACGTGAAATCCGATTCAGAATTTCCAGAATAACCGGGACCAGGTACTGGTCCGCGTAATGATGTTCGGCTCCGTGCTGACTCATGACGGCTCTCCTATCCGGCGCAACTGGTGGCTTGTTTGAAGCGTCCGATATCCGTCCATGACCTGTGCGGCCAGACGCTCCCAGCTGAATTCCTGCCGGACCCAGGCGCGGCCCCGTTCCCCCATGGGACGACGGTCATTGCGGCGCATTTGTTCCATCGCCTCAAAAAGATAGGTCGGATGATTGGAAACCCAGAACCCGCACCGTTTCTCCTCCAGGCGCGACCAGGGGGTTCCCGTGCTGGCGATGACCGGCACGCCATGCGCCAGGGCTTCGGCGATCACAATCCCGAAGCTTTCCGAGTGAGACGGGACCACGGCGGCATCCGCCCGGGCAAACAACTCTCCCTTTTGCGCGGAAGAAACAGCTCCCAGCCACCGCACGCGCCGCCCCACTCCAAGCTCGACAGCCAATGCCTTCAGTGCGGCGACGTAATCAGACGTACCGTCCCCGGCAATCGTCAGAGTCCAATTCCCTGTTTCCGGACGATCAAACAGGCGGCAAGCTTGCAGCAGATTCTCCAATCCCTTGATCGGATTAATCCGGCCAAGATAAACCATTCGAAATTGCCCTTCAGCCGGAACATGACCCGGCGCCTCCGGGATCTCCACGCCGTTGGGAATAACCAGCGACTCTTTCCCGGGGAAACGCGCCAGACTTTGTTTCTTTTCGTCCTCAGAGGTGAAATGGAACAGGAAATCGGCCGGGAGCATCCAGCGACAGCCGCCTTCCCACGCGCGTTTCAGACCCACATGCCGGGTGTGTTCCCAGCGCTGCAACGCGCCCCGTGGCGACCACAGGACCGGCTTACGCATGACTTTCGCCAGCGCCAGTGTCGGTATCACCGGGAAGGAATATACCGCCATGAGATGAACCACATCCGCCCAGCGTAGAATTTCCGGCAAGCGTCCCAGGAGTTCCAGTGAAATTGATTCCGGCGCTAACCGGCGGCAGTAGCGAACGGGGAAACCGGAAACATCCCGGGTCTCCGCCGCTTTCAGCGTATCGGAGGGACCGTTGGCATTCGTCGTAAGCACGCGGATCCGGCAACCCTGCCGCGACAGCGCCTGGCAGAGCCGGTAAACAGACTGCGTCGGTCCGCCGTAAACCGTGGCCGGGAAGAAGGAGGGAACGATGTGCGCCACGTTCAAGGGTTGGCCCTCCGTTCGCGCACCCAGCGCAGCGCCACAATGTAAATGATGATGCTCTGGAGAATGGAACCAAAGGATGGCGCCAACGCCGTCTCGATATTAATCAGGCTGGTGAGAATAACGGCAAAGATGGCGATGCCGCCTTCGCCGGCGTTCTCATGATTAAACAGACGTTCCATCGTGGCATAGACCATACCCAGAATCCCCATGATGAACAGCACCCCCAGCGCTCCAAAATTGACGTAGCTTTCAACCAGGTGCGGCATGCCGATGGAGGTTGTCCCGATGCTGGCCGGGTCCTGTAAGCCGTAGGCCACACCAAAAAATTCGTTCGCCACCTGGGCATTCGGCTTCTTGGGCCAGATGGCCCGCGGGATTAAGGTGTAAATAAAATAGTCGTACGTTTTCCCTAATTGGAACGGAACATGGCGCGGCGTCATGGTCAACACATGGCCGAACAGATGAATACAGTCCGTCCGCTGGATGGAACTTCGGGTACTCGATTGAACGCTCCGGCGGCCGTGCAGCAGGTCATTCCAACTGGTCACAGACAGAGTCGACCAGATCGCGATGCGGTCAAAGATACTGGTACTGGCCATCCCCTGTTTCCAGACCATATTCCGGTATTCCCCTTTTATCGGCTGGATAAAAGCGAAGAAAAGGACACCGATCATCGCAAAGTGCCAGGGGAACTTCTTCCGTGCCATCCAGTTAACAGACGTCACGATCAGGATCGGATCCAATAGATTTCGCACGTTGCCCATCGCCATTCCCAGCATGACCAGGATGGCGAAGATGACGACATAAGCCAGCCGCCCCCACCACCGCAGATTTCCCTTCAGAAAGTACCAGTACAACAGGCCAAAACCGAGCAGCGACAATTTAATCATGAGACCGTACACGGCAAACAGGCGCGGCGGAATGACGACGCGTTCAGTCAGGCCAAGCCACAAGAGCGCGCTGCCGGTGATCCCCATCACGGTGGCGAGCGGCTGCGCCCGGACCGCCTCAAGTGTCAGGCGTACCTTAGGGACCAGAAGATTCAGTATGGAAAAACGGAAGAACCAGAAACCGCACTCCAGCGCGATGATTCCCGCAAGCGTCAGCCGCAACGCCCTCTCGGTATATCGCGCGGGGACGATCAGGATCCCCCCTCCCCAGGAGGATTCGACCAAGGGTTCAGCATAGAAGGCGGGCAGGGCGTAACTGGCCGCATAAACCAGACAGATAATCGGGAACACCGGCACGCCCGGCTGACGTTTGGCCAGATGAATGACGCTCGGCAAAAGACAAACCAGCACGACCAGATAGGCCAACCCCTGCTGCACGATCGAGACGTCCGGCCGCGTCACGTAACGGAGGATCGGGATTAAAATCAAACTCAACAGAAAATAGCCGAACCAGACCTGGAACGCCCGGCCCTCGATGGGCCGCTGGGGCAGGCGGCTAAAACGGATGTTGGTCACGGCATTATTCACAACACTTCTTTCCTTCCGTCCAGAATGGTTTCAAGACGCTGACGAAAACGCTCAACGGAAAACGTTTGTTCCAAGTGTTCCCGGCCCGCTTCTCCGAACCGGCTGGCCAGTGCCGCGTCTTTCAACAACAACACCAGAGCCGCGACCAGGGACGATCCCTGGCGGGGTTCCACGAGCAGCCCGGTCACATCATGAACAACCACTTCCGGAACACCACCGGCCCGCGCGCCCACACAGGGCTTGCCATGCGACATCGCTTCCAGAAAAACGATCCCGAATCCTTCGCCTTCGCTCGGCAGGGCGAACACATCGCAGGCCTCGTAATAGGATGGAAGATCGGCTCCGGATACACGGCCGGCAAATATAACCTGTTGATTAACTCCACAGCGCCGGGCCAAGGCTTCCAGACGGGAACGGTCAGGACCGTCGCCGACCACCACCAGAAAAGCCGCTGGGACGTCCCGCCGGACATCCGAAAGACGTTCGATCATCCAGTCGATATTTTTGTAATGTTCCGCATCCGACAGCCGGGAAACAGTCAGAATCATCGGGCCCTCGGGAAGAGACAACTCCCGCCGTGTTTTCATGACCACGCGGTTGTTAAAAGCAGGATCGATCGTATCCGGAAAAACATCCCCCTGCTCCGGCGATAGCCCATTGCGCGAGAGCATCTGATCGAGCGTATACCGGCTGACCGCCAGAATCCGTGACATCTTTCGCAAACCCAGACGGCGCAAAAGCGGCAGCTTCTGCCAGACATCTATTCCATGAGCGATCGCATAGGACTGGCTGTTCTTTTTTTGCATCCAGACGAGCGGCGAGAAATGCGCATGGCCAAAGAACGCACCGTCCGCTTTTCGTAAGGAACAAACCGCCTGTTTGAAGAACCTGAGCCGGCTTCCTCCAAAAGAACGCACGTCGGCACCGGCCAGCCGCCGGGCGGTCGGGGCATCATGCAAGACCAGAAACTGCAGCGCCCATCCTCGCTCTTTGGCGATGGCGCGCAAGGCCGCCACCAAAGCTCGATTGAAGGTCGTAATACCGCCCAGCGCTCCAAAGAGATCCGTCAGCAAGACAACCCATTGCGGTTTGGGGACAAATCGAAAGGTCCTGAAGTCGTCATTCCCCGCGGCCACTGGCGGGGAATCCAAAATTGTCGTACGGCATTGCTGGATCCCCGGCCAGTTACCGCCGGGGATGACGTCATTTGATCCGCCATAAAATCGAGCCACAATCACCGTGGCCCAGGCGCGGGACCAGTGCAGGCGGCCGGCGCGAACCCCGGCCCAGATGGCTTGCACCGCTTTCCGTTCCAGCGGCGTATGCTCCAGCGCCATGGCTTCGAAATCATCCGCTTTTTGACGGAACCACTCGCCGAAAGGAAACGTGAAACCTTGCTTCGGGCGATCCCACACCTCCCGCGGAAACTCCGGGCCCATCGCTTCGACCAGAAGCCCTTTGGACTGGCTGGACCGCCGGACGTCCGGCGGCAGGCGCAGGATTTCCTCAACCAGACGATGGTCTAGAAACGGCACACGCAGCTCCAGCGAATGGGCCATGCTCATCACATCGCTGTCTTTCAGCAACTGGTTCTGGAGATAGTGATCGAACTCCAAAAGTCGCAGGCGTTCTTCCTCCGGGAAGCGCTTGAGGACGTCGACCCCTTCAGGAACCCAGCGCGCGCGTTCGGTATCGCGTACGCTTACACCGAGAAGCCCGGCGATGCGTTCCGGCGGAAAAAGAGCTCGGAAAAGACGATACGGAGAGGCCGGATCCATATCCCTCAGACACCAGAGCTTGTCCGCAACACCGGGATGGGACGGACGGCTCAGGGATTCCACCAGGCTCAGCAAAGGACCCCGCACACCCGGCGGCACGCACGAAATCCCACGCACAGCAGCGCCGATCCACCGGGCGTGATGGAGATGGCGGTATCCCGAAAACAGCTCGTCCCCCCCCAGTCCGGAGAGGACCACTTTGAGTCCGGCCTCGTGCGCGGCTTTGGACACGACATAGGTATTGATGCCGTCGAGTGTGGGCTGGTCCATCGCCGCCAGCATCCGGGGCAGTTCGTCTTCAAACGCCTGCCGGCGCACCCGGATTTCCCGGTGGTCTGTGCCGTACTGGCGCGCCACCAGGCGCGCGTAACGCCCCTCATCGTAGGCGGGTTCATCGAAGAGGACCGACAACGTCGTGACATGCCCCGGCTGAAGACGGCTGGCCAGCGCCGTCAGTGAAGAGGAATCAATGCCTCCGCTGAGGAAAATTCCAAGCGGGACATCGCTGATCAAGTGCCCTTGAACCGCGTCCAGCAGCTGCCGGCGTGTTTCTTCCACGGCTTCCAGACGGGTGACGGGCCGGACGGGTTGATCCAAAACTCGAGCCAGGTCCCAGTAGTTTGTGGGTTCCACCGGACCGCGGCCCAACGACAGATAATGTCCGGCTGGAAGACTCCAGACCTTTTGAACGGTGGTTAGAGGAGCAGGGACCGATCCAAGCTCCAAAAATCGCAGGAGGCTCTCGGCGTTTAGCCGGTCGGGGATAAGCCCGCTGGCTTGCATGGCCCGCACCTCGGAGGCAAAAAGAATTTTCTCGTGGTCTTGATAGTAGTAAAGCGGTTTAATGCCGAAACGGTCACGGGCCAGAAACAGGCGCGGGCCGGAGCGAGCCGACAGATCCAAGAGCGCGAAAGCGAACATTCCCCGCAGGTGTTCCAGAAGCCCTTCCATCCCCCACGCTTCATATCCGTGCACCAGGACCTCGGTATCGGTGCGCGAAACGAAACGATGGCCCGCGGTTTCCAGTTCCCGGCGCAGATCCTGAAAATTGTAGATTTCCCCGTTGAAAACAACCTGAACGGTCTGGTCTTCATTGGCCATCGGTTGGCGGCCGGCGGAGGAGGTGTCCAGAATGGAGAGACGGCGGTGGCCCAGGAGCGCCTGCGGATGGCGGAATAACCCCTGATCGTCAGGGCCGCGGTGAAGCTGTGCATCCAGCATCCGCTCGACGCCCTGAATCTCCGGCGGCGCTACAACTCCCTGGGTGCGAAAGAGGCCAGCGATGCCGCACATGGGGGGCCTTACTCCGGCTTTGGCTTCGGCGCCGGTGGTTCTTCTTCGTAATGCTTGTAGGCGCCGTAGTAGCCGCCGTAGTCCGCCACGTCGGTTTGGACGATATCGTTGACCACGACCCCTATGATCTTCGCGTTCGAAGAGATCAGCTGGTTATGCGCCCGGCGCAAGACTTCGCGGCCGGTATGGCCGAAACGGTACACGAGTACCACGCCGTCAGCCAGCGGCCCCATAATGGAGGAATCCGCGAACAGGAGTGCGGGCGCGCCGTCCATGATGATCAGTGGAAACCGCTGGCGCATGGCCTGCATCAACTGTTTCAGGCGGTCCGAACTGAAAAGGGAAATCGGATTGGTCGGCAGTTTGCCGGACG
Source organism: Elusimicrobiota bacterium (assembly GCA_041660185.1). Taxonomy (NCBI): domain Bacteria; kingdom Pseudomonadati; phylum Elusimicrobiota; species Elusimicrobiota bacterium. Next base: position 75,248 of record JBAZWU010000011.1, read on the forward strand.
TCAACACATGCAGATTCGTGATCCCCGAAAGATTGATGGCCTCCCCGAGATGGGCCGTTCCCCTGGCAATCTGCTCCCAGCGGGCGATGGAGGTCTCCCAGTGCGGAGACGAATAAAAATAATTTGTCAGCCCCGGCTCCGCCGGCAAACCAAAAAGCTTGGATACCATGGGCTTGCGCAGGTCCGCTTCCACCAGAAGCGTCGGCAGGCCGGCCTGGGCCGCTGCAATGGCGAAATTGGCGGCGGTGATGCTTTTCCCCTCCCCGTTGATGGCGCTGGTGAACAGATAAATCTGGCTGTGGCCGCTTTGAACATCCTTCATCAGGTTGTTGCGGAGCAGATGATGAACCTCTGCGTTGGAAGACTGTGGCGGGAAATGAAGGATCAGGCGCGAACGCATTTCGCCCAACGGATCCGGCTTCCGCAAAACAGGTCCGGCCGGCTTGTTCGACGAGGTCTGCCGCCGCTCAATATGGGAAATGGCCGCCAGCACCGGCAATTGAAGAAACTGCTCGATCTCCTCGGGAGTTACCATCGACGTATCAAAGTGCTGGTGGACCAGCACAACGATCAAGGAGATCAACAACCCGATCAGCAACCCCGCGACTAAATTGAATTTCTTGTTCGGTGATTCGGGGAGGGTCGGCTCAACCGCTTCATAGACGATGGAAATCGGAGCGATCCGTGCGGACTCAATAATATTGGCGTCTTCCAAACGCTTGGCCAGCATCGTAAAAAGCTCTTCATTCAAACGCACCTCGCGGGTGATCCGTCCGATATCAATTTCCTGATTGGGCAGCTCCTGCACCTGTTTTTCAAGAGTCCGTATTTCAGCGTTCAGCTGTTTAACCGTCGGGTGAGACCCGGTGTATTTTTGGAGCAGTTCGGTCCGCCGGCCGCGCAGCTCCATCAGCTTCCCGATCAAATAACTCCCGGCGGATTGAGGGTCAATCCGCTCCCGCAACCGGCGCAGCCGGTCCTCGGAATCACGGAGTTTTTTGGCCACTTCCTTCAGCTGGGATTCCACAAACTGCTTGGTCCGGTGCTGCTTGGCGGTGAGGTCCTGGCCGACCACCTTCACCGCGGCATGCGCCAGCGCATTGGCCTCCGTCATCGCTTTGACCGGCACGGGCGATACGACCGAAAGAGAAACCATCTGGCGTTCGCGATCCTCATACTGGGCGCGGACTCGTCTTTCAAACGTCACGGTCAATTCATCGAGTTGGGTCCGGCCCAGGCGAACCCCTGGATTCAGACGGGCCAGAGCGTCCTCAAACACCTGCGGCGAAATTAATTGCTCCACATTGAAGGTTGGCTGAGAGGTCACCAGATTGATGGCTCCCTCCATCGTGCGGCTGTTGTCCTCCGACATCTGGACATGCAGGTAGGCATCCGCCCGGTAGAGCGGCGTCACCGAAAAGGTGTAGATGGCCACCGCGCTGAAAATGACGGCCCAGCAGACAAAAAACTCCTTCCGCCGCCGGCGGACTAAGTGGAGAAAATCCCGGATCGTCAGTTCTTCTTGAAGTTCCAAGCCCTATTTCCTCGTCGCTAAGATCACGGTGGCCACCGTCATGAGGATCATGGTAATGGGCGACAACGCGTTGGCAAAGGCGCTGGCGGCCCAGATGGAGCGCTGCGGCACGTAGACGACGTCTCCCGGTTGAAGCTTGATATTGCCGTCCGAACGGTTTCGCAGCACGCTATTAAAACGGACAACCGTCATGGTCTGATGGGGAGGCTCTCCCCGGATAATGGTGATGCGCCGCAGATTGGCGCTATCCTGGAAACCATGGCACAGCGAAACCAGGTCCAGCATGCGCATGTCGTGGATATAGTCATAGGAACCGGGTCTCATGACTTGCCCGAAGATCGTAATCCCCGTAGTGCCCCGCGGCACTTCGATGATATCGCCGGCTTCCAGAAGGACATCTTTACTCGTATCGCCGCTCACCAGAGCTTCTTCAGCGTTCACCAGAATCAGCCGCCGCTCAGCCCCGCTGCGCCGCAGGAGACGGATCTGCCGTTTATTGGCGCTGGGAAGAAAACCGCCGGCCAGCGCGATCAAGTCGAGCAGCCTCATATTCGGTCGTAACGCGTAGGAGTTCGGCGAACCGACCTGGCCTGAAACACCCACCTGCTTATTGCTGGATTGTTTAAGAAAGATGTCCACCTTCGGCGAACTGACATAGCGGGACAACTCCTGCGTGATCTTCCGGCTTAACTCATCCGTGGACAGGCCGGCCGCCGGGATCGCGCCGATCAGAGGGATGGAGATTTTGCCGTTTTGGTCCACGACCAGATCACGCGACAGCTCTTCGGCCGGACTGACCGCAAAATACAGGCTGTCTCCGGACTGCACGAGCTGATCGGACTTGATCAGAGCGGCCGGATCCGGCTTGGCTTGAGAAGGCCGACTGTCTCGCGGAACCAGATTGCCTTTTTTCTCCACTTCCACCGTTATCTCACGGCCGCTGCGAACCTGCGAAGGCCAGTCCGCGGCCAGGTCGATCACCACCTGCGAAATCGGCGAGGGTTTGTCCGTCACAAGACTGGCCTGAAGGGAGGCGACCGCGCCTTTGCCCGGCTGCATGCCGGCGAGCTTTTCCGACAACGCGGTGTCGTAGATGACCAGAAAAACTTTTGGGAGATTCCGGCCTTTCGGGTCTTTCATGGTGACCGGCTGGCAGGAACCCAGACGGTCGCCGCGGATATGAACCACGGTGCTTCGTTCGCTGTCGGTAATCTCGATCTGGTCAATCATCCCGGCGCGGGAGCGTGCCTGCAGCTCCGGAACCGGCAACAGATCGCACAACAACAAAACGGTCATTGTAACCGTGATTGATTTTTTGGCGGTAATCCAATTCATTTTGACTGGTTCTCCCCTCTTAACGGCCTAGGGGAAGTCTAAGGGGTGCTTTGGGTTTTCGCAAGGTAAATTTTTCGCAGGAAACCACTAAATCCGCGGGGATTTGAAGTATACCCTCACCCCTACCCTCCCCCTCCGCAGGGGGAGGGAGCACAACCTATCTTCCCCCTCTCCCTCAGGAGGGAGAGGGCTGGGGTGAGGGCAGAGTTGAGTTATTCTTACGGTTTTTGACTATTAGCAGGCGCGCCAAGGACCTTCATCGGGATGACTTTCCCCTTGGGGGGCGATTCATCCGGCTGGCTTTTAGTAATAGGAAGGGGGCCATCATCAAAATATCCATCAAACCGGAAGGTGAAACAGGCCAGCGTCCCGAGCGCCACACCAAGCCCATCGGCCATCAGATCATTGACACTGGGATTGGAATCCACCAAGAACTCTTTGGCGACTCCGACTCCTAATACGCCGGTGGCGGCGACCCAGGTCGCCGGTAGTCGAGGGACATTCATCAGTCGCAGGGTTTGCGTCCCGATAAACGTCCCCCCTGCGCCCAGCCAAAAATGTTCCTGGGAATCCGTCCGGGTGAAAACAAATTTTTTCTCCACATACTCAACAGCCCCGGCATTCGTTCCCCAGAATAAGCACACCGCCAGAAAGCAGGACGGCGCGCCGCGCCGAACGTTCATCAGCGCCACTCACTCCGAAGAGCGCTCTGGCCGAAATAGTATTCGCAGCGCGGTTTCCAGTCTTCATTGACCGGAGCACCGGCGCCCATCGACCGGACAACCGCCCGATCCCCGATATACTCGCGAGCCGCCAGAATCCGCTTCTGGTCTTCCCGGCTGAAGGACGACAGGATGGCTTTTTCCCGCGCCTCGTTTTTGACCATGGGTTGAAGCGAAGCCAGGCAGAAATGGCTGTACGCCCGCATATAAGGGAATACCGAGGCCAGCGTGTAGGGGATCACACGGTGTTCGCTGGACCAGACCATCAGAACTCCCTGAGGGGTGAGACGCCGGCTGGCCAGTTCAAAGAATTGGCGGGAGTAGAGGTTGTTGCTGTACACCGTGCTGTGGTAGATCGGATCCATTTGAATCGCGTCATATTTTTCCGTCTGGCGGATGAGAAAACGCCGGCCGTCGTCCATGACCAGGCGAAGACGATGATCCGCCAGCGACGACTGGATCAACGGGATCTTGCGGAGATTCGTCATCAAGGTGTGATTGAGCTCGACCACCACCAGTTCTTCGATTTCCCGCGATCGCAGGATGATGTCGCACAATTCTCCGGTACCGTACCCGATCAGGAGAATTTTCCGGGGGTTTGGCGTATAGAGCAGGGTTTCAACCGCTTCCTGCATGAAGTCATAATTGGGCCGGCCGCCGTGAACCAAACCGTTGATGTAATTGATCAGCCGTTCCCCTTTCGAATAGGTCACCACGACCCCTTCCCGTCCCTCTTCAATGAAGCAGGTGCCGTAATCGAAGTTGGGGTGAATCGCCCCGTAGAGCGCTTGCCGTCGCGGGAATAGCCCGGCAGCGACCAGGCCGACCATCACCACGGTCAGCACCGCTTTCCCATACGGAAGAGCGATCTGGAACCGCCGGTAAAACGGGAAAATAAACACCAGCCCTCCGGCGATGAAAAGCAGGAGGGTATTTTCCGTTCCCCAGCGCGGCAGAAAATAAAATCCGGTGACAAGCCCCCCCAGCACATTGCCCAGAATGGTCCAGGCGTATACCCCGCCGACCGTTGAAGCCTCCCGGTTGGGGTCTCTCAGGCTCAACGCCGACACGAGCGGGAAACTGGCGCCCATCAGGACGGTGGGCAGGAAAATAAATAAGAACGGCCACGTCACGATATCCACCGTCAAATAGAGATCCCGGGCATACTGCATCCAACTCACAAAATGCGGCCAGTGCGCCGGCGGATGCATCATGTACCCGAACGAAATGGCATGCAGCCATTTAAACGGCCGGATCCCGCTTAAATGGAAAAATCCCGCAAAGGAAACCAGCATGTAACAGGCGATCGCGAGCTGGATACCGAAGAAAAACCGTTCCCGCTGGGCCGCTTGCGGATGGCGGGCCAGCATCCCGGACATCCAGAAACTGCCCACCGCCAGTCCCACGAGATACACCGCCAGCACCGTGGCAAACGCGTAGGGCGATTCTTTGACGATCACCCCCAGCACCCGGTACCAGATAATCTCATACCCGATGGCAGCAAAACCGGTAAAGAAAACCCACAACCGCACCCACCGCATCGGGAAGGACGAAGACTCTGCGGCGACCGGTTGAGGCGGACGATCCGTCCGGGACCAGCGCCAGCGGCAGACGAGGATCAGAATCGCCATCACTCCGTTGACGGCGGCCGCGACAGTCAGCGCCGTATCGAGCCCGCCGAAAGTGATCAACCCATAAGCGGCGGTCAGCGACCCGATGGCCGCACCGATCGTATTGATGAAGTACAGATGGCTGATGGTTTGGCCAAAATCCGGCAGGAGTGAACCGTATATTTTGGTGAGCATCGGCAAGGTCATCCCCATGAGCGTCGTCGGGATGAGCAAGAAGAGACTGACGCAGAGAAACGTGACCGGCAGCGAGCAGCCCGCGCTCACGCGTCCGAGCGCGTCCAAAATCTGAAAACTGGCCAGACCAAAGACGCCGATCAGAAGTTCAATCCCGGCATACAAAAACATCCGGTCGCGTTTTTTTTCCGCCAGCCGCCCGCCGATCAACGCCCCGAGGCCCAGCCCTCCCATGAAAACGGAAATGATCAGGGTAATGGAGACCGAGCCGACGCCGTAATACAGCGTCAGCAGTCTCTGCCAAACCACTTGATAGATGAGAGCGGTAAATCCGGAGAGGAAAAAAACAGACGTCAACAGTCTGCTCACGGATATCGGCGGCCGCTGAAGGGGTGCGTTGTCCATAAATGAGACTTGGGTAGTTTAGCACAACATAAAAAACTTTGCTTTGATGTCTTTGGCTATGAAATCCCCTCACAAACCGGCGTTCGAGCTTCAACTCCTATGCAAACTCCTGGCTTTGCGGCCAAGCCAGGAGGAATGTCTTTCAGACCTCCGCGCACCAGGTTTTTGCTGGGATCTATTCCTTCAGTTGGCGGAGTACCACGGGGTGATCGGATTTCTCTACGAGGCCCTGACCGAAACCGGCCTGGCCCGGGAAGTTCCACCCAAGCTCCTGGAAGCGCTGCGGCATTCCACTCTGGTTCTCCTGGAAGAGCACCTGCAGCACAGGAGCGCGATCCGGAAAACGCTGGAAACCCTGAACGCGGCCGGGTTGGAATTTATCGTTATTAAAGGGTGGTCACACGCCGAATCACTTCATGGGAACCCCTGCGCCCGTCCCATCACGGACCTGGACCTTCTCGTACACGACACGAAGGCGGCTCAAGCCCTGCTGAAACAACAGAGACTGCCGGACCCATCGATCGTAGACTGGCATATCTATCCCACAAACACGTCGGATCTGCCGTCCCGCATGCGGTGCCTGCAGCTCGACATCCAGACGCTCTGGGCGGATTCGCGCCTCGCCACGATCACAGACACGCCGGCGCGCGTTCTTTCTCCGGCTGACCAGGTCATCGCCCTGGTGATCGACTTCACGATTTCGCATGGGTTCGGGAGGCTACTCCTTTTAAAGGAGATCCTGCTTCTGGCTGAAAAAGTCGGATGGGATGCGCTGGTGAAGAGGGCTCAACTATTCCAGGCTGACATTTTGCTGTACTTGACCCTCCGCATGGGAGAGGAACTTCTGCGATTCCCGGTTCCCCTCGATATTTTAAAAATCTTAGGGACTCGCTTAAGGCAAGAAGAACACTGGCTGGAAAAACGGCTGATTCAAAATCCGCTTTTTACCCCGGCCCGGTATTTCTGTATTCCGATTCTCCTGCCTTCCTGGGCCGATCGCCTGAGTTTTGCCAAAGAACTGCTCTGGCCTCCCCCCTATTGGTTCGAGCTCCGCAGCGAAAAACCGTCTCTCTGGCGCCACCTCATCCATGACGCGACGCTTATCGGCAAGGCATGCGCCATTTTATGGAACGTCAGGGGACGTAGTTGCAACTTTGCAAAAGGTGCCGGAAAAAATCCTTTTTTCCCCAAGACCGGGTAAAACAAGAAATATAGGCCATTTCCTGTCTCGTTGTGCAAAGTTGCAACTACGTCCCCTGACGTTTTATATACTCAAACGTGTGACTTGTTCCATCGACGTACGGGGTGTTTCGAAATCGTTTTTCCCGCGGCTCTCTTTATTAAAACCCTGGCAGCCGAGGCCCCCCGTCCGCGCGCTCAATCACGTGAACCTCCGGGTGGAAACAGGAACGGTTTTCGCCCTGCTGGGCCCGAATGGTTCCGGCAAAACGACCCTCCTCAAAATCATCAGCACGCTTCTGATGCCGGATGCCGGGACGCTTCGCGTGCTGGGTCACGTCCTGCCGGGGCAGGAGGAACGCGTCAAAACGCGAATCAGTTTCGCCATGGGAGACGAGCGAAGTTTCTACTGGCGCCTGACCGCCCGGCAGAACTTGATGTTTTTTGCTGCGCTCTATGATCTTTCCCCCCGGCAATCCGAACAAAAGATCGCTGAACTGGGTGACGTGTTCAGCCTGAAAGACTACCTTGACCGCCCCTACGAAGAACTCTCATCCGGGATCCGGCAGCGCCTGGCGATCGCGCGATCCTTTCTGAACGACGCGGCCCTCCTGCTGGCCGATGAACCCACCCGCAGCCTCGATGCGGCCGCCAGAAACGCGCTTCACGGACTTCTTCAAAAACTCGTGCGGGAACACGGAAAAACGATTCTCTTCACAACGCATAATTTTGAGGAAGCCCGACGGGTGGCGGACACGGTAGGGATTTTGAATCAGGGCCGGCTTTGTTACTCCGGAAAATGGAAAGACGGCCTGGAGAGTTACCTCAATGCCCCCGCTTCGTAAACTCTGGGCTTTTTCCCTCCGGGACTGGCAGCTCGCCCAGACGTATCGCTTTACTTTTTTGTTTGAGGTGGTCCGCACGCTGATCTTGCTGCTCTCGTTTTATTTCATCGGCAAATTGGTCCGGAGCAGCGGTGTTCACCCATCCCTGGCTGTATACGGAGGCGATTACTTTCGCTTCGTCCTTTTGGGCATCGTGTTCAGCGGCTTCATGTCCACCGCTCTGGGCAGCGTGCGGCAGACGATTGAATTTGAACGGGGGCATGGGACATTGGAAGCCATTTTACTGACCCCCACTCCCCTGATCACGCTCGTGATCAACAAAACCCTGTGGGATCTCGGCATGGTCACAGCCAAGGCCGTCCTGTATCTCCTGGCAGGAGTTTACTTTTTTCGAGTGGATCTCTCGCACGTTTATTGGACCAGCACGCTGGTGGCCATCGCTTTGACAGTCAGCACCTTTTTTGGTTTAGGGCTGATCTCCGCCGGTATTCATTTACTCATCCGGGAAGACAGCCCTTTGGACCTGATTTTGGAAGGAGCCTCGCGCTTCCTGGGAGGCGTTTATTTCCCGGTGGCGGTTCTTCCCGCGCCTCTTCTCGCGCTGTCCCGCTGGGTGCCGCTCACCTATGCGCTCGACGCGATCCGAAAATCCATGATTCTTGGAGCTTCGCTTCAAACCATCCGGATGGAACTACTGGTGCTGGCAGGGTGTTCGATCGTTCTGGTTCCGATCGGCGTGATCTGTTTTCAGAGCGCTTTCAAGACCGCCCGACGCAGGGGAATTCTCAGCTTCGAGTAGGGTTTTACAAAGAAAGGCCATCGGCGCTGAAGGTTCCCCAGCCTGCTGGAAACCCAGGGACCGGTAAAGTCGGAGGGCAGCTTGATTATCCGATTCCACCGTTAAACAAAGTTCTCTGACCCCTTGTTGGCGTGCCGTCCGTATCAGCTCCCCTAACAACAAAGTCGCGATTCCGCCGCCGCGGACCCAAGCGCGGACAAGCAGGTCTTTGATGTTTTCCTTTTGATTCGGCTTGACGACGAGAAAAACATAACCGGCTTTCCAAGAACCGATAAAGGCCTGAAAAACAAAGGCGCCCTCTTCTTCCATCCGATTAATCCGGACCCGCGAAGCCAAATAAACCCTGAACAACACACGGTATAAATGGAAAGACTGGACCCAGGACAAAACCCGGATTCCCGCCATTTTCACTTGTCGCTTCATCCAGGAAGGCCCGTATCGAATGAACAGAAAAAGGAAATACCGTCTCCGAAGATCTTTTTCAAGGAAAATTCGGCTTCCCCGTTTGACCATTTCCAAGCGACCGATCAATTGATCTTCGCGGATCCATTCGATCGCTAGCGGAAGCTCATCTCCTGCTACTCCGAAATAATTTGGCCCAGCCGACAATCGCCTGATGCACCTCAACCGGTGAGCCACCGGGTTATCGTGTTCCGTCTGGCGATAAAGCAGGATGTCTCCAATTTTGAGGGTGGTTGATGATGAGAAGGCCCGGACAAAAAGCTCATCGCCCGGGCGAAGGAAGGGCTGCATACTGCCACCCTCGGCCCGGCAGAAAAACGAGCCGGGAGCACTAGGGGACGTAGTTGCAACTTTGCATAAGGTATTCATATGACACAAGATACCTTTGATGCAAAGTTGCAACTACGTCCCCTGGCGGTCTTTCGCGACATCTCCGTCAGGACGTGGTGGCGCCGGAATCCCGGGCGGTTGTCACGCTTGCCCGCCGGCAACCGTTGGAGGTCCGACATCCCTTTGTTCCTCTGACAGACAAGCTGGTGCCGCTTCGTGTGCATGTGCTGAGAATGGCCTGCTCCCGGCGGAGCACAACTTGGGTGATTTGCGGGGACTGATACGGCTTTTTTTCAGTTACAGTCGTCATTTAGCTCTCCCTCTGTGCGATAAACATCGCTTTTTTCTCCGCGACTTCCCGAAAATAGGGCATGCAAGGGGCATCAAATGCTTTTTGGTCCAACCAACCATCCATGCTTCCCCGATCGCAATGAAACGCGATCGGACAGGATGAGCACGCGTAGGCAGGGCCCGGCTTCTGCGCCGCGACAAACTTCACCAACGTTTGCCAGCCTTTTTCAACCGACCCCGCCGTCACATCATACGACGGATGATGGATGCAGACACAAAGATTCATCCGGCCATGAGGCGTCAAAGCGGCGTTGCTCTTGCCACAAAGACAATCGAACAGTTTCCCGGCGGAACCGCATTTCCCCTCCAAGGATCCGCCGGCCTCTTGCATTGGCTTTCCGCTATTTTCACGCCATATCTCGAAAACCCTGGCAGGCGACAACCGGTACATCAAGGGTTCTTTTGAACCGTCCACTCTGGGATAGATGTCCGTGCCGATCCGATAGGGCAGTTGACGGGACCGGGCGAAGTCTTTCATGGGCTCCAGTTCGTGTTCATTCAGCGTCATCAAAACGAGTTTCAGCAGGATGGGGATATGCCTTTCTTTCAGCCAATCAACCCCCTCGACAAAATGAGCGTAGGAACCGGGGATGCGCGTCACAGATTCATAACTGTCAGCCGTGGCGCCATAAACGGAAATTTCCACCAGATAAGGATCCAACTCCGCCATCTGATCCGCCAGCGCCGGCGTGATCAGAGTGGCGTTCGTAGTGATCGTAATCACCATCCCAAGTGAGCGGGCATACCGCATAATCTCACAGGCATCCCGCCGGGTGAACACCTCTCCTCCGGTGAAACCGATCCACAGGCATCCCTGAGCCGCCATCTCATCTAACAGTCGGTAAACCTGTTCCGTGGTCAGTTCCTGTTTCGCTTCGTGGGTTGTGTTATAACAGTGCACGCAGCGCAGGTTGCAGCCGTACGTCAGCTCCACCGTGGCCTGAATCCACTGCGGACGGGCCTTGGCGTCCTCACTCAGCTGATCGATGAATTGATCAAACTCTTTCATAAAGATAACGGACGATACGGTTGTCTTGAGTAAAGCGCAGTTCGCCGCTGGGAACATCCTTGACCAGGCGGGTCGCTGCCTCCACGAGCCGTGCCATGGCTTCCTGATTCCAAAGAGGCAAATACGCTTCCGTGAAAATCGATTTCAATACGGGCTGAGGCGGCCGCGGGAGAAACTGATTGTCCGTCGCCTGGACCAGAACTGAAAAACGCTTGAGAAGCGCTGCCCCCTTGGAAACCTGCCGAAGCTCGCCGTGCCAGGGCGTTCCCGCTACGTGCCAGTGTTTTCCCTCCCGCCAGAGAAGAATACGCTCGTCATTCAGCACCTGAGCGGAAGAATGTGTCCGGAAGAGCCTGGAAATCGTGGTCTTGCCGGCGCCGGAGTGACCGATGAATGCCAGCCCCTTGCCCGACAGAGAAACCGCTGCCCCATGCAAAATCATCCCTTTCCTCCGAAGCGCCAGCCAGCCGGTCAGCCACCATTGGATCAAAGGCTCGGCCACATCTCCCAGGTACCACCCCTTCTGGCGAAGCCCGGGTGACCGGTACGTGAGCGGAATCAGATGGAGATCGATTTGATCCCACTTCGGGGTGATGAAACACACCTGCCTGGGCAGAAAATGCATTTGTTCCAGAATTTCCAATCGCACTCTGCCCCTCTCCTGGTAGACGCGCCATTGATTGGGAAGCTCATAAAGGAAGCGGGGCTTCCCATGCGGCTTGGGCGCATCGGTCCGGACCTGGATGGTCACGGTCGGCGGGAGAGAATTTCTGTCTTCAAAGACACCGCAAAATTCATGCGGCCAATCATGCGGCGGGGTATCCGCGATAAATCGAATGACGGCAGGGCCGATTTTGATAGTGAGCTTCATGACGATGCCCCCTCACCCCTACCCTCCCCCTCAACAGGGGGAGGGAGCGTAAGATTTTTCGCGGATGTATCCCCTCTCCCTGCTGAGGGAGAGGGGCTGGGGGTGAAGGTCAAGATGCTGGCAGTTTGCCGAGCTTTCGCTACTTCACAGAAATAAGGGACCGGCGCTTCCATGGACCCTGCCTCATGGATCGCCATCACGGGATTTTTGTCGCAGAACAGATGGGAGGAACAACTCCGGCACGCCGACTCCCCGGTGTAGCGGGCCTGATTGATTTCCTCGGCTGAGCGCTGGAACGCCTCGGAAACAGGGATCGTTTTCAGATCATACGACGGCCAGGTGGTGAACGTGCAGGGGCGAAACACACCGTACGGACTGACCGTCAATTGATTGGTCCCGCATCCGCAGCGAAAGAGCCGGTCATCCGGGGGGGGACCCTCACCCCAACCCTCCCCCTCAACAGGGGGAGGGAGTATGAAATCTGCGGGGGATCCCCCCTCTCCCTGTTGAGGGAGAGGGCAAGCAGGACGACCGCTAGGTCGGACAGGCGCGGGTGAGGGTTTACACTCCTCTGCCACCTCCAGTTCAGCCACCTCGGCTCCAGATAACCGGTACTGCGTGGAGGAAAGGTCCCCGTTCAAACGCGGGTAAATCGTGGGATAGAGACTGAAATCCACCCCCAATCCTTCCACGTACGCTCTGATCTCGCCCAATTCCTGACGATTAACGGTCATGGCCTTGGTTTTGATCGCCACCGACAAACGCCGGTCCAGTAACCGGCGGATCCCTGCCTGAAAACACGCGTAGGAACCCGGCACCTGGGTCACCCGCTCAAAGGTCTCGGCACGAACGCCATGCAAACTCACCTCCAACTGAAAGGGAGGGTCCTTGGCGAGAAAATCCGCGATCTCGTCCGTGATCGTTGTCCCGTTGGTGAATAACGCGATCAGGAATCCTCTCTCCTTGGCCGCACGATATATATCCTTGAATCGCGGATGAAGTACCGCTTCTCCTCCGGTGAGGGTAAGCCAGAGCACGCCGGCGGAGGCCAGGTCGTCAAGAATCCGGATCATTCCCGGCAGCGGCAATTCCCGCGACAACGCCGTCGGGGTGTTAAAGGGGTCTGTAAAACAATGGACGCAATGGAGATTACATCGGTAAGTCAGTTCCAACTGTGCCTTGAGAGGACTCCGATTTTCGACGCTCCGGGAAAAGACCCGGGCGCTGAACACACTGTACATTTCTTCTTGAAACTTGCTCATTTCCTAAACCCTCTAACGAACACATCTACGGAACCCTCATCCGGCCTGCGGCCACCTTCCCTCTCAACAGGGGGAAGGACATTCTCCCTCTCCCTGTTGAGGGAGAGGGGACGGGGGTGAGGGTTAAATGGTTTGGACAGCACCGATCGCCCGAAGTTCCGACAAATACGTCGCGACGTCCTGTTCGGCAACAGCGGAATCCACTGTAAATGCTTTTCCCAGCAACGCTGTCAGTTCCCGGCCCGTACGCCGGCCGTCAATCTGTTCCCACAGGAAAGCGCCGACCTCATTCAACGTATAAAGAGATGGCTCCTGATTCGGCTGCCGGTTCGCGGGAACCAGAACCATCTCCCCCGCCACCCGGCGGGCCACCATCGTCGGGCACTTTTGAAACCGAAAATCCAGCTGTTCTGTTGAAGCCGCCATGATCGTTCCTCCGCTTTTTTTCAGGTTCTGTATGATGCTGTTCCAGTTCTGTCGGGCGGCCGGCCACTCCGGGTCCAACTCCATCAAGCGCTCGTATTCCCGCAGGGCCGGTTCCCACTGTTTGAGAAATTCTTCCTTGTAAGCGGGCGTAGCATACAACGTTCGATAAGAGGGGTCCAGGGAAATCATCCGCTCCCAGGCTTCCCGGGCCGACGGGACATCGTTCCGCCCGAGGGCTTCGCAGACTTGCTCATAAACGCGCGCCGCCGAGCCGGCAGGCGGTTGATCCTCGACGAGAGCAGCGGGATCCAGCAGCGCGCGCTGAATGAGATCGCCGAAATATTTGTACCGCAGCGGCGTGTATCCTTTATTGACCGAGTACGAAAGGGTCACAAAGTCCGTCGGCAGCTCAACGGCCCGGAGACGCCGGAGAAAGTGACTCGGCTGCAGCCAGGGACCGGCGTAGTCGCTGTCAAAATACGGAAACAATCCAGTCCCGTCGATGTGGCGAGTCAGGAGATAATCCACATCGATGTCCAGGAGAACCGGTTTTATAAAGCGGGGCAGCGACTCCAGCCGGCACACCGTCAACGGGCATCCCATCAATAGGAGATGAATCCCTGTCTCGGAAACCCGTAAAGGGCCTGCCGAATCCGGTCTCGCATGAATCATTTCGTTAATCCATTGAATGAGTTTCTGCCGTTGGTCAGGGGTTTCCCAAAAACCATCAGGGATGACCCAATAAAGCTCGCGGATGAAGCCTTCCCGGATGGCTGGATAAAGGAAATTACCACTGTCCATCGCTTTATGCGGAGGATGGTCATCGATCCAGAAAAAATCCAGATGACCGTCCAGATGAATCAGGGTTCGGCCCTGGACTCCAGCGTCTTTCCAGAGGGTGTAGGCCGTCTCATGATCTTCCATCAGATGGATCGACTTCGAAGGAATCGGATCAGCCGCCGCCAGGGATTTCTTTCGGGGGCAGGGAAAGCTCGGCAGCGCTTTGTAAAACCCTTCCAGAAAGGAGCCTCGTCTCAAGTCGTAGCTGGCCCGCCGGTTGTTGGAACACAGCTGAAGCTGCCCGTACGCATCGATGTGGAATTTGTAGCGTCCCCCCTGACAGGGGAAGTCATCGGGGTATGTGGCGTGGCCGTCACGCTCCCGCTCCGCCCAGAGCTGAGGGTCCTGACGCTCGATGGCCGCCAGGTCTTTGTCGGACAACTGGAATCGCAGAGGGGCTCCACTGCCGGTCAGATCATCGAGCAGGTGTTCTCCAAACTGAAAAGACACGCCGGGACCGAAGTCGTCCACATAACGTTTGATCGCCAAAATCTCGTCCCGGTTCAGCGTCGTCCCCACTGTTTTCAACGTCACCGGGATCTGCCGTTCCATCAAAAGCCGAACCGCCTCCACATTCAGGGGACGTAGTTGCAACTTTGCACAAACAGCATCAGAGATCGCATGAAGGCTGATTTCCACCCGCACGGGAGGCATCCTGGCCCATTGATCGGCGATCTCGCGCGTGATGAGCGTTCCATTGGAGAAAACCGTAATGAGAAATCCAAAACGGTGAGCGGTTTCATAAATCTCCATGAAATCAGGCCGGCACAGCGGCTCCCCGCCGGTGAACGTGACTTCCAGGCAACCCGCGGCCTGGATCTCATGGAGAATGCGAAGGATGTCAGCGGTAGGAAGCTCCTGACGGATCCGCTCCGGCGTATTGAAACAATCCGTATAGCACATGGCACACGTCAGATTGCACCGGCAGGTGAGTTCCCACTGGCCGACCAAAGGAGCGCGACCCTGGAGAGAACGGGCCAAGACTTGATCGCCGAAAACCTGCGATGAGCGGGTCGGGAAAGCGGGGATGGCCATGCCGTTATCGTAGGACGTCAGGGGACGTAGTTGCAACTTTGCATATTGAGTCTTTCCTTAAGCTCAAACCGATGGGCCAGGCGCTGACCTCGTTCAAATGCCCTGCTGGCGGTGCTCGTTGATAGAACGAGTTGCTTCCCCATCCCGGTGACAGATTGCTTAAACCAGACTACTCCGGCATATACCGCCATGGCCTTCGCATCTGACAGCGCGCGCCGCTGACCCGTTTCGGAAAAGTAATGGGGGTCTTCTCCGGTCAGATCGGCAATAAGATCCAATACCTTTTCAAAATTGATTGATTTTGGAATGGGCGTTTCATCACAACCGTCTTTCGCCTTGCGCAGGGTTTCTTCCACAAAAGCACTGTCCCCCAGCAAACGTAGGTCGTACGCGTAGGCTTCACCGCTTCTGATGGCCTGCAGAGCAGGACCTCCCCCTCCCCAACTACGAATAAGTCCGCCTCCTTCTAACTGGTCCTGTCGTTTCTGACTCCAAGCCTCCATTACAAATAATTCGTAGTTTGCCCGCGCCTGGCGCAAAGTCGGGCCAAAACGTTCAAGAACTTTCCCGGCAACCTGCCAGGGCCTGTCTAAGGTACCCATCAGAGCCGAGTGGCTTGTCCAAGGATAGACAGCCAGTTCAGAAGGCGATCGGACAATTCCCGCGCGCACTGGGTTAAGAGCGATATAACGTATCAGCTCCAGAAAATAGGGATCCTCCTGACAGATGATGTCCTTGTATCGGTTTTGAAACAAATGACCGGCGCGCTGATAGCGCAGGTTAAATGAGACGGCATACCCAGTCAAAAGCTTTTGCATGACCCGAGAAATGCGCGTGGAAGCCGTCTGGAGCAACAGGTGCAGGTGATTAGGCATGAGCGCCCAGGCGTAACAGAGGGTTTTCGTTTCTTGGAGGATGCGACCTAACCGGTCGGCGAATTCGGAGTAATCTCGATTTGATCTAAAAATAGAGCGTTTTTCAATTCCCCTCGCGATTACGTGATGAAAGAGTCCAGGGAAGTCGATACGAGGTAAACGTGGCATCACTTACTTAGATAAAGTTTTTGGCGATATATTCGAGGGGGTGCTATGAAAAGTTGCAACTACGTCCCCTGACGTTGGTTTAGCGCATCAGGTTCAGGACGTATTGCTGGCCTTCTTCGAATTGACCGCGATGAACAGGGTTTAAATCCCGGATAAATAGTTCCGCCTGCCATTGTTCAAAAATCACGAAGTCAAACACCCGGTTCATGCCGCATTCGATCCCTGTCCCGCGAAAAAGACCGGCCTGCAGGGAAGCCGGGAACCGCTCCAACTGCCGGGGGAACCGGGCAGAGCAACGCATGTCGGTTCTCCACAAGTCGTACAAAAACCCTCCGACTCCTTCGAGAAAGGGGTCCCGCTGCGAAGCCGCCAGATGACTGACCCGCTCGTCCAACCAGGGGGCCATGCGGGCGAAGCTCGGATCCATGCTGTACCAATAGCGGGCCGACAATCGGCCGGCTGTCCTCAAAAATGAATGGGCCCTGGGATCATCCGGCAGAGAAGGAATGGCCCGCCGCAATTTGATCAAGTGTTCGGACCGCAGAGGAAATTCCTTCCCTTCCCCAAATGACAACCCCAGGAATGCCTGCTCCGAGCAGCGAGGTGAAATTCGATCAAAGACCCGGCCTGTCTCCAAAGCCCTTTTTGGAACCCAGGCGTCCCGCCGCAAGACCGGCTCAGCCAGAGAGAAGCAGAGATAGTTTTTCCACATGTCCGGCGCCTTCTCCGCCTCTTCGATCAAAATCGCCTCGCCATGGGGCTGAGGATTGTTCCACGCAACGAACTGCGTGACCGCGGCGGTTAACTCGGCGGCGTCTTCCGGCCCCAGACGTCCGATCAGGCGCTCGTAGTAGCGCCGGCAGGCTTCGCTGGAGGAAGCAAAAACCGCCGGCAGATACTGGTACGTGTATCCCTTGGCCGTCAGGCAGCGCCCGATGCTGGCTGTCGAGAAAAATGAAATGCTGGACAGGATGCCGCCGCTGATCAACAAACCCACGACCCACTTTGCGTTCAAACAACTCATCGCCCAGGCCGCCGCCAGGAAGATAAACGGCAGCGCGGGGATCCGGTACCGCATAATATCCAACTCCGGACTCGCCGACTGCAGCACGACAACAAAAATAAATAGAGTCAGGACACTCAACCGGATGAGGGGAGGAACAGCTTTTTTCACCCGCCAGACCGATAAGGCGGTCATCCCCCCAAACAAAACGCTATAGAGAGCATCCACCCAAAGACGCTGTCGGGAAGGCCACTCTTCGCTGGCAAACGATTTAGCCAACCGGTAAATACCGCTCTGGCGAAGGTGCGTGAACCCATCAAGAAAATAGTGTCCGCTGAAAAAGGACCAGAGAGACCCTGATTCGCCGATAAATAACCCGTTGAAGCCTTTGAACAGGTTGTTGTATATCCAGGGAGAAAATCCAATCAGGAAACCCAACCCGAACAGGATGAAAGCTCTCAGCGTCAGGACGCGCGGCCGATACCAGAATCCGAATATCACCAGGGCCGCCAGGGTGATGCCGTAAACATAGGCGAACCAGAGTCCAAATCCCGAAATAAACCCGAACAACACGATCCACAGCGCTGTCTTTCTTTCTTCGAAAAGGATTTGGCTCAGGCAAAAGACACTCAAGGCCGTGAAAAGAACCGTTTCGGAATGAAATCCCATCGCGACCAGCGAATAACTGGTAAACGCGGGAGGCGAGAAAATGTAGAGCAGGGAAAAATAGAGGGCTGTCTTCGGATTCACAAACCGTTCGATCACGCGATACCAGACTCCCAGCGCCAGAGTAAAAAACGTCAGCGGGGCCATCTTCAGCGCCAGCACCGTCGGCCCCAGGACCCGGAAAAAGAGCGAGGCCACCGTCCCCAAAACCAATGAACCGCCGGAGTAGTCATCTGCCCGGTAATCCATCCAGGAGAAACGAAGCCCCTGGACGATTTCGCGTGCGATCGTCCCGCGGGAAAGCTCTTCCCCGCAATAAACAAAGAGAACCATGGGATGAGAAAACATCAGGTGCGCGAGGCGCCAGAGAACAAAAAGCCCCATCACCCAGAAAACAGCCGGGACCTTTTGAAAGAACTTACGCTCAATAGAGTGGAAGGTTTTGCTCACTATGAAAAGATGCAACTACGTCCCCTGGCGTGGCCGTCCCCTGGCGCGGCTTGCGTGACGCGCGCGACAGGCGCCACCTCGCAAACCAATGGCCGGCGGCGCTGAGCGCGCCGCGCCAGCGAAGCGCCGATCCCATCAGGGATCGATAGGATTTCGAAAAGTCGGGGGTGCTTCTCTCAAAGTGCTTGGAGAATCCGATTTTGAACAGGTTGACTCCCCAGGTCGGGTAGTCCCGGGGAAGCGACGGGGATGCCCCGCAGAAGTCGTACCACTCGCATCCCCGGTTCTTGAAATACTGCATGGCCTGCCAGTGCATGAGATGCGAAGTATCTCCTTCCTTTTTTGAAGCCAGATCCGAGGCGCCATACCGGTAAATGCACTTTTTGCCAAGGCGGTAATAAATCGCCGCGGCTAAAAGTTTGTCCCCTTTGAGTGAAAGCGCAATAACACCATTCCTTGGGTTATGCAGGAAGCATTCAAACAACGTGTCAAAAAAACGTTTTTCCGGGTGGTATTTTTCCTGATGAATCTTTTGATCCAGAAAAAGAGGGAAGAAGGCTTCCATGCCCCTGGCGTCGTTAGCGAACCGCACGACCACACCGTTGCTCTGGGCCCGCCGGATCTCATAGCGCGTGGTATAGCGGAAGCTTTTCAAAATGTCGACCGCCGGCGGCCGGAGATCCACCAGAGCGGTTTCCTCCGAGTAAATCGCCGTATGCGGGTCACTGGTCGGCTCAAATCCGAGACTCCGGTTGATCTGCGATAAGCGTTCGAAATGCTCCAGCGGCCAGCGGGGACCCACATCAAAACGAACGGCTTTGGGAGCCGCCCATTGGTCGAGATAGCGAAGCGCTTCCGCATAGTCTTCCACGGTCAAGAAAATCGGGCCGCAGGACACCTCATAATTGGCCAGCGGAATCCAGGGCCAGCGCCTGACAAACACCTGAGCCACCACCCGCCACTCGTCACCGACGCTCCCGATCAAGTAAAACACCTCCCGGCCCGTATACGCTTTCTGGAACAGCCCCCACTCGTACGTCTGGA